>CAYYUU010000477.1:0-6219 GCA_964474955.1 uncultured Alcaligenaceae bacterium
CCGAACCGAGACCCATCGATGTTGTTCATGTGGGCTCCGACGTCGTATGGCTGGCGAGACTTGCTCCTGTACCAAGCCCCACACGCGGTGCTTCAACCTGTCGTGATGCCATCGGGAGAAATCGCGAGGTCGTATCGACTCGAGCAGGCATACCTCGACACGCTCGGGATTCATAACTACATCGGTGCTTTCTTCGTGGCGTTCTGGACCTACCTGTTGTTCCTCGTCGTGATCGGCTTCGGATACAGCTATTTCTGGACGGCCACGTCGATCATCTATCTGTTGATGCGTCGGGAGGTCGACGACACGGAAATGGATGAAATTCATTTCGAAGAAGAAGACCTCGACGCGCCCTACTCGGCGACACCTGGGGCGACGCCGGGAGCCGATGGCACGACCGGTTTGCCGATGGTTCCATCCCAAACGGCGGTCCAACCCGCTGGCACGAGCACGGCGCCTGCGACCTCCAGCGCAGTCGCGGCAGGCGAAACTTCGTCCACTCCGACTCCTCCCCCCGAAACACCAGCGAAACCTCCAGCCGAAACCTCGTCCGATACTGGTTCGTCCGATACAGAATCGAAAAAAGACGAAGGGACGGGAGACGCGGAGAGTTCCGACAAGAGCGAGTCCAATGGAGAACGCGACGGCGAGAAGTCGGAAGAAGAGGCAGAGGAGAAAAAGAAGGAAGGCTCTTAAAACGTGCCGTTTTTCTTTCATGGGACAGGTTAAAAACCTGTCCATTCTTTCTTGGACAGGTTTTTAACCTGTCCTACGAACAAACCTTCGCGGGGGGATGCATGCCAAGGCCGGTCATCCTGTTCACAGGACAATGGAGTGATTTGCCGTTCGACGAACTCGCCGCGAAGGTGAGCGAGTGGGGCTACCAGGGGCTGGACTTGTGCTGTTGGGGCGACCACTTCGAGGTCCAGCGAGCCTTGAGCGACGACACGTATTGCCAGAGGAAGCTGGAACTGCTGGGTGAGCTTGACCTGCACATTCCGGTCCTCAGCAACCACAAGGTCGGACAGGCCGTCTGTGACCGGATCGACGAACGACACCGGAGTTTGTTGCCCGATTACGTTTGGGACGACGGCGACCCGGCGGGCGTTCAAGAGCGTGCGGCGGAAGAGATGATGGATACGATCCGCGCCGCCGAGAAGTTCGGCGTCAGTGTGGTTGGTGGCTTCAGCGGATCGAGCATCTGGTCATACGTGGCTGGATATCCGGGACCGACTGCGTTGCAAGTCCAGGCGGCGTTGGAAGATTTCGTGGAGCGTTGGACGCCGATTCTCGACGTGTGCCACGAGACGGGAATTCGTTTCGCCCTTGAAGTCCATCCGGGACAGCTGGCGTTCGACCTCCACACGACCGAAATGGTCCTCGATGCCACCGACGGAAGAGAAGAACTCGGACTCCTGTTCGACCCGAGCCACTTGCACTGGCAAGGCATCGATCCGGTGGAATTCCTGCGGCGCTTTCGAGACAAGATTTACCACGTTCACATCAAAGACGCTGCGATCTCGTTGAACGGTCGTTCGGGTCTCTTGAATTCGTATTTGCCAGCGGGAGATCCGCGGCGTGGGTGGGAGTTTCGCTCGCCCGGTCGCGGCGGAATCGATTGGGAATCGATCATTCGGACGCTCAACGAAATTCGATACGAAGGGCCGCTGGCCGTCGAATGGAAAGACGTGGGTATGGACCGTGAGTATGGGGCCGAAGAGGCTTGCCGGTTCGTGAAACGCCTGGATTTTGAGCCGCCTCCACTCGACGAACAGCCGTTCGAGTGAGAGAATAACATTATTGAGGTTGTTGTGGTTTTCTTTTAGCCGAAGACCAATTTCAATAGAACCAGGGGCAATGCTCCAGTATAAGTCAGGTCGGATTACATCGGAGATAAAACGTGCCGGACCCGAATCGAGATGTTGCTTACAACGACAAAGTCAAAGCCAAGTGGACCGATAAATACGTGAAAATTCGACCGGGATTTCCCGAGCTTGCTCGATGGGAAGGCAAAATTGGTCGCGTCGTGACGGTGAATTTCAACGGAAAGGCCGTTATCGATTTTCAGGACGGCGGATGGTACGACGTGACCGCGTCCGAAGACTTCCTCGAAATCGTGCCCCAAGAGGAAGGCGAGAAGGCGTACAAGAATGTCAACAGCGCCCAAGTCATTCCCGAGAAACAATAGGCTCATCGACAGCAAGCGGCGTGATATTTTTTATGCTCGTCATCATCGACAACTACGACTCGTTCACGTACAACTTGGTCCAGCGGTTGGGCGAGTTGAATCCCAACATCGAGCTTGAAGTCTTCCGGAATGACAAGGTCACGCCGGAGCAAGTTGCCGCCCGCAAGCCAACGCACATCATCGTTTCCCCGGGCCCTTGTACGCCGCTCGAAGCGGGCGTCTCGAACGACATCATTCAGCATTTCTACGAAAAGGTTCCGGTCCTCGGCGTGTGTCTGGGGCACCAATGTATCGGGCATGTCTTCGGCGGCAAGGTCATCCGCAACACGCGAATCATGCACGGCAAAACGTCGATGATTCACCACGACGGTGAGGGCTTGTTTCGTGGGCTCAGCAATCCGTTCGAAGCGACGCGATACCATAGCCTGGTGATCGAACGCGAGTCATTCATCCACCCGGACTTTCAAGTCACAGCCTGGACCGAAGAAGGCGAGATCATGGGCGTTCGCCACAAGACCAACCCGCTGCACGGAGTCCAGTTTCACCCCGAAAGCTTCCTCACTGTGGAAGGCCCCAGGTTATTGCAGAATTTCATTTCGCTGTAGGTCCTTTGCTGGGTCGAACCGTTCGGACGAACAAATTCCCACTTCCCGGAGTACTTTTGGGAGAGGGAGGTTGTTGCGGTCTTTGGCGCAACGGCTCACGTAAGCTAAAATTCTTGACCAGCGCTGCGAGTCAGTTGTACGATCAACGTAGACCTTGCAGGTCCAGCGAAATTGGGGCGAGATCAGAAATGCCTCACGATTGTCGACAACCAAATTCAAGAATGCAATTCGGTGAGAATCGTAGGACAGGTTAAAAACCTGTCCAAAAAATCAAGGGACAGGTTTCAACTTGTCCTACGATCCCACTTTACCGATTTTGGCTGTCAACAATCATCAGACAACATTTCGCGCCTCGGGTGGGTAGGGAACAACCAGTCCGCCAATCACGTTTCCAAAGTCGAGACCAGAAGCTTTGAGTTGTTCGGACCGAGATCCGCAGAAAAACAAGTCGCGTTTGACTCCGTTCGCAACCGAGCGTCTTCGAAATATAAACGGTTCCAACACTTCGATCGAGATCCTGCCATGAAACGATTCTGGTTCGCGTTACTTGCCCTGAGCATGTTGGCCGTTTTGCCTGCGGGCACGTTGGCTCAGGAGCCGATGCAGACAAAGCTCAAATTCGCGCGAGGACTCCGGGCCAACCGGCTTTCGGACATGTCGCTCAAATACCTTCGCAAGCTCCAGAAGGCGACGAAGAACCGTGCCATGTTGGACATGTTGGCGGTCGAGATTGCTCGAACCCAGGTCAGTTTGGCCACCGAGAAAGCTCCGTCGCAGCGATTGCCGTTGCTCCAAAAAGCCAAGAAGACACTCAGCAAGTATCAAGCACGCAGCCGCGGAAAAGTCACTGGAGCCGAACTCCTGCTGGAAATCGCGAAGATCGAAGGCTACGAAGCCCAGGCGTTGCTCGGCCAATCGCTGCGCCAACAAGACAAGAAAGACCAGGCCGCTTACAAACTCCGGGCGAAGGCACAATTTCGAAAGGCCAACGAACAGTTCAAGGTTGCGGTGAAGGCTTTTGCGGCCTTGAAAGACAAAAATGCGAAGGCGATGGACGGCTGGCTCCGGGCCAAATTCGAGCGGGCCAAGAACCTCACGAATACCGTCGCGGCGGATAGCGATCTTTCCAAACTCGACATCAACGAACTGAAAAATCGCAGCAAGCGACTCAACGAAGCCGAAGAGATACTGAACGAAATACGGCAAGAGGATTCCAAGAAATCCGAGATCTATTTCATGACCATCGCCTGGTCGACCGAAATTGCTCAGGAATTGCGCAACTGGGGAAAAGCCGAGATATTGGTCCGGAGTTTCTTCACCGAGTTCAAAGACAATCCGAGGGCAACACGCGGGGCTCGGTGGGCCGTGTATTTCTACATCCGCAGCTTGGGCATCAACAAGAACATCAAAGACCGAGCCAAGGCGACCGTGACGCTCGGAGAAGCCTGGCTCAAAACGTATCCCAGATACCACACCACGCCCGAAGGTCAGGGGGTGCGGTATGAACTAGCTTTCGCTTACTTCACGCTCGGCGAAAGGCTCAAGAAGAAGGACAAGAAGAAATCCCAGGAGTATCTCGAGAAGGCCGAGGACATGTTCGCCGCCATCGCCGATAGCGACAGTGACCTCGCTTCGCAGGCCGGTGCCTACTACGTTCAGCTCCGAAGACGGACCATCCAGGATCTGACCCTCAACGAGTTAAACACGTTCAACGATTGTTACCTGCGGGGGAATCTGGAATATCTCAAATTCCAAAAGGTGCAGGGAGAATACGTCCAGGCCAACGAGAAGAAACGAAAACAGCTCGAGAAGCCCAGGGACGCGCAGCTCGGCAAGGTGATTGAAACGTTTGACCGGGCGTTGATGCTCACGACGGATTTCACTTCGCCCAGGAAGATTCACGACATCTACCTCTGGAAAGCTTTTATGTTTCTGGCCGTCAACGATCCCTACCGGGCGACGATCGCGAGCGAATATCTGGCCCGCCTCGATCCGCCCGTTCCGCAATCGGCGACCGGAGCCGAGTACGCACTCCAGGCGGCCATGATGGTCTATACCCAAGACGAGAACAAGATCAACAAGAAGAAGGTCAAGGCTTTGGCCAAGTTCATCGTCGAAGACCGAAAGGCCCAGTGGGGGCATCTGCAATGTTACCCGGTCGCGCACTACCAGCTTGCGATTTTTGCGATGCAAGAACGGAATCAAGACGTTGCCCTTTCTCACCTCGAAAAACTCCCGCCGAGTTACTCGGGTTACCTCCAGGCCCAATGCCAAATGGCCCTCATGGCGCTCGCGGCGAAGAAGGGAGTTCGGGATAAAAAGAAACTGGCGGAGTACGAGCAAAAAGCGAGGGAGGCATTCGAACGCGTCGAAAAAGCGTACACGAAGGCCGAGAAGGATCGCGTCGACCTGCCGGGCGGGAGCCTGCCGTTGTACTTCGGAACACAGGCGGAGTATTCGAAAATTTTGTACTCCGATGCCGCGGCTCTCTTGAAGGACGACGCGAAGAAGGCACAAGCCGCGTTTGCGAGCATGGACCAGTTCTTGACGCGATTAATTTCTCGTTTCGAGAAGGCCCGCAAGACCAAGGACGCGGAGGGAGATTGGAAAATACCGCCGAAGTCCCAGGAGCAGATCGAGTCGACCCTCTACACACTTCGCAAATACAGCCGGTTGGGACAGGTCCGCCTCGCCAGCGTGGCCGGACAACACATCCAGGTCGTGAACTTGACGGCCCCAACGATCAAGCGAATCGAAAAACTCGTCGAGGGAAAGGACAGCGTGGAACTCCAGGACTATGCCGTGACCCAACAACTCCTTGGATACGCCTTGCGGTCCCAAATCCAAAAGGGCGATCTGCCAGCAGCTCGCAAGTCATTCGCGTTGTTGCAAAAAATTCGAGACGCTTCGAGTTTTCTCGACATGAAGTCCCAACAAAACAAACTTCTCGAAGGCTTGATCTCTGACCTCAACCGACAACTGAGGACATTACGCAAAGAAAAAAAGGCCGAACAACTCCGGGCAACGGTCAAAAACTATACAGAGTTCTTCGACGGTTTCGCGAAGAAGGGCGGCAAGCTGACGACGAACCAAACGCTCTTCCTGGCCAACGCCTATGCTTCGCTCGACAAGAACGAAAAGGCAGCCGAGCTTTATGCCAAAGTGCCAATGCCCAAGCCCCTGACGATTCCCAAGGGGACCGACCTCAAGACGCAGAAGAAACTCAAGGAGGATCATGAGAAACGCGTCATTGTGTGGTGGTTGATGCAATCGATGTACGCCGAACAACTGCGGAAAGCCGGGAAGCTCAAGGAAGCGAAAAAGGTCGTCGAGAAGGTCCTGAACACAAATGGGGCGCGTGGCAAGTTACAGGCGAGCGAGCAACTCAACCACATCCATGAGGCCCAAGGACTTTGGGCCACCGCC
>CAYYUU010000478.1:0-6207 GCA_964474955.1 uncultured Alcaligenaceae bacterium
TTAAAGGCCTTAGCCAAGGGACTAGGCGTCAAACTGCCTCCGAGTTGGAAACACGCCGAGGAAAACGCCTCGGTCGAAATCTGGCTGACGATCCACGGTCGCACCGCCGTTTGCGGAGTTCGCTTGTCGGACCGGACAATGCGACACCGCAAGTACAAGCAGGAACACATACCCGCATCGCTGCGCCCGACGATGGCCGCAGCGATGGTCCGTCTTTCCAACGCAAGGGTGGGAGATCGCGTCCTCGACCCGATGTGTGGTGCCGGTACGATTCTCGCCGAGCATTTGAATTCGTATCCGCGCGACACCGAAGCGACGTACAGCGTTCTCGGCGGAGACATCGAACTTGAGGCCCTGCGAAACACCCGAGCGAACTTACGGAACTTCCCCGAGATTCCAGTAATGCGCTGGGACGCCACTCGCCTTCCGCTTCCCAACAAGTGGGCCAACTGCATCATCTCCAACCCACCATTTGGGAAGCAGATCGGCAAGCCCGAGGAGATCGGCGATTTATATTTTCGGATGGTCGTGGAATATAACCGCGTTTTGAAAAATGGAGGAAAAGCAGTGTTGCTGGTGTCCGACTATCCGCTCTTAAAAAGAGCTGCCCACTCTCGAGATTGGCAATGCGAACGCGAGTTGGACGTGAAAGTCCTGGGCCAACGGGGAAGTATCAGCGTGTGGCGGACTTGATCGTTCAAGGGTTGATATCCAATTTCCCGTTCCTTGGCCTGGGGAATCGAAATCACGGAATCAACTTTACACACAATCACAATGAACGCGAACGGCCGAGACCGCAATATTGCCATTGAAGCAAACGTCCACGTCGGACCCGTCGTTCTTCATACGTCCGTGGTAGTTGCCTTTGTAGTGGAAGTGTTCGCCGTCGAGATGATAGTCCGCCGGCAACGGGTTGGGGTCGACAGGACAAAAGATAGTTTTCGGATCGGTCATCGAGACCGCGAGCGCGGGCAGATTGACGTTCCAGAAAGTGCCGGGCCTGTGCGGGCGGGAGATGAGTTCTTTGAGGATCGGCAGGACTCTGCGTTTCGCCAAATCCCAGTCGACAACGTAGTCTTTCGTTCGATAATGCGAGAAGGCGATACCTGGAACTCCTCTGAGAATCCCTTCCCGGACGGCGGCGATGGTTCCGGAGACGTGAATGTCCGCTCCAAGGTTGCCGCCGGAATTGATCCCCGACAACACCCAATCCGTTTCCGGCGCAAAGTGATGTAACCCAACTCGAACACAATCCACGGGCGTTCCGTCTACCGCAGTCTTGTTTGCTGCGTGGGGATGCACCCGAACGGGCCGGTCAGTCGTCGTCCTGTGGCTGCCCCCAGAATGTTCGTGGATCGGAGCAACGACCTTTACTTCGCCAAGTTCGAGCGCCAGTTCCACCAAGGCTTGAATTCCCGGAGCTTCAATCCCGTCATCGTTGGTGATCAAAAACCGCATGAACCAGCCTCCTGGGGAAGGTGGAATGTGAAAAGTGGAAGGGAACAGGTAAACAACGCCCAACGGTACATTTCTATTAGTATAGCTTCTCCCCTTCCACCTTTCGACTTTGACGTCGGGCCTCCGGTTCGCATCTCCGAAACTATGCCTTCAACGTCTCATCGTGCTTCTGAAAACTTGGCGGCAAGTCACCCCTGCGGACGTTCTCCAGCGCGGCCTTGGCCCCTGCGAGTTGGTTGGCGTCATTGTCTTCCCATTCGATGCTGACGGCTCCGTCGTATCCAACACGGTTCAACTCGATCATGATTTCTTCAACGCTATTGGCATCGCGAGCGGTTCCCGCCGTCACGAAGTTCCAACCAAGATAGGGATGTCCCATGTCCCGATGTCCGCCAAGAAGCCCGGCGCGGCAATGCTCTCGCATGACCTGCACTCCCTTGATGTGGGCGCAGTGAATGCGGTCTGAAAATTCGCGAATGAACTCGATGACCGAGACGTTTTGCCATTCCATGTGCGAACCATCGAGGTTGAACCCGACGACGTCCTTGTAGCCCGCCGCGTCCATGGCTTCGAGATAGTCGTGGGCGGATTCGATGTCGCCCATTGCCCGTTCACCCGGATGACATTCGAGATCGAACGTGACGCCGTATTTCTTGCACGCATCGAGGACCGGACCGAAACGCTCGACGAGTAACTCCATGCTCACCTTGCGCACGTCTTCGATGGGGTGCCCTTCGATTTCTGTTGGCAATGGTGGGAACAAGAAAAAGTGGCTCCAACAATGCGCCGGCGACCCCACGAATCCGGGCAGAGCAACTTTGCGGTCCTGGAGCTTGCCGAGGTAATGCGCCAGCCGGACGCATCGGATCAGGTCCGTTTGAGCTTGTTGGTGGACGAGCTTTCCGACCTCTTCGGGTACGAAATACGGATTGGTGCGAGGAGGTTTGTTTCCGCCATCTCGCCAGGCTTTGTAGGCCGCAACGGCCTCGCCACCAACGAACTGCAATGTCTTCGCGCTGGGTTCGTCGCCAAGAGCTTGGCCTTGTAAATGGGTCGCGACCGTGAAGATCTCGAGTCCATGTTTTTTGGCGATGTCGACGCGTTGCTTGGCGTACTCTTCGGCCCCCGCGTCCGTGTCACACTTGGCGAGTTCGAGTTCCCAACTGGCTTCTTCCCATCCGTCGAACCCGACCTCCTGCAAAAAGCCGATCCACTTCGCTTCATCGACGTTGCCAAATTGACCGCGGACCAAACCGATCTGATGATACGAACCTTTTCCGTTTCGATGAGTGCTCGTTTGTTTGTAGCCGTTGCGTGGAAAAGTCATGGTGCGTTACGTCTCCAATGAGGAATGCCGTGTTGTCTTGAAAGACATTTTTCAAAAGGTCATTTTTGAAAAATGTCTTTCGAGTGTTACAAGTATTAGAATAATTGCCGACTATACTGGCAATCGAACCAAAGGCAAGCATTTCCAAGATGGCTTCAGCGGAAACCCGTCGATGCAAAGAAAAAGGCCAACACCAAGGTCTTGGTGCTGGCCTTTTTTTGGTTCGATCTTGCCGTCTGGTCACGTCGCCCGGAACTCCGGACGTCTGATCCCTGCCTCGCGCTGTCCCCAATCTTCTCTGACTAACCCATTGTTTCTGCAGGGGCTCAGTTACAGTTCGTTCAGAACTGTCCATTTCTGCTGCTGCTGTAATGCGGCGAGGTACCTTGGTATGGATAGCGACCACTAAATCGATGGGAGGTCGCACCACCTTGTGATTGATCGTAAGGATTCGGTGGAGGAGCCATTCCGTGCGACTGCGACGACATCGGAGCTCGAGGAGGCGGCATCATTCCCGTTTGGCTGTGCGGCATGCTACCGCCCATCGTGTTCGGGTAACCAGTGCTCATGTGTGGGGCGCCGCCTCGCGTTTGGTCAAAACTCCCTGCACCTGGGGCTCCGTAATGTTGCGGCATCCCACCACCGTTGGCGGGATAAGGAAACTGCTGTCCGCTAGGGCTTCGTTGGTGCGATTGCGATATCCCCCCCGGCGGAATCTGTGCATTGCCCGTGGGCGAATTCATCCAGTTCTGTTGTTTCCCCGAGCGAGCATTTCGAGTCTTCTGAGCGCCTGGATTGCACCCCGTCAGAATCAAACCGGCGAGCATCATGCTGGCCATGATTGTAAAAGGCTTCTTGCCCATAACCCCATCCCCCGTGTTTCCTAATTGCTTTCCTTCCCGAACGCGGGTCACAATTCGTTGTCGTACGAAAGTCGCCGCGTTCCCAGCCCCCACTGGCCCAATAGGCGTGACGAGGTGGGCCGACCTCCGCGAGTCTTGGCTTCTCCAACAAATGGCTGTGGGCTGAAGCCAATGTCATTGGACGAGTGCGTATAACAGCGACTCGACGAAGCGTCAACCCCTTGTGATATCAGAGGTGCCTGATATATTTTGGAATCTTGTTGGGATCGTCGGTAGACGTGATTCGCGTGTGAGGTTCCGACCAGAAGCACGATCCTAACAAGTTCCAAATCAAACGTGGAAAACGCCAAAACTCGCACAACTTGCGTTCCAGGGATCGACCACGATGGACTTCGAAACCATTGAATGTCCGGGGAGACAGGCGTTAACAGAACTCCGCAGGCTCCGGGAAGAGTATCCTTCTTCGGGCCTGTATCCGTTCCTCATCGGACCAGAAGCGAACTATCGACTTCTTGAAGAATCGGACGACGACGATCGAACGCTGGAGGAAATCGGTGCCGCGTCCGAAAAAATAGACATCCCGGAATGGTTGGCGAAATACGACAACCCCGAAAAAATGGTCGGCGAGTGGCCGATGGGGACCAGACCGGATGACATCAGCTTGCACAGGGATTACGAAGGTCGGTTTCGTGAGGTCGTTATCATTGGTTTGGCAGAGATCGAAGAATCGTGGATGCTCCCGGCCGTCACACGATTCGGCAGCTTCAATAGCTGCCAGGATGCTTCCTTTCATTGCGCCATGATGCGGCATTGGGCCCCAACGTATCGGATGGAAATTATTGGTCTGTCTCACGACACGATCGAGTGCCGAGTGAACGCTCCGCCGTTGACACGAGCCAGCGCTCTGCAACTCGCGTGGGAACAGTGTCACTATTGCCCCGACATAGTCGCCCAGGGGACGGAAACCGTCGCGGCGTTGGCGGCGAGTCTCCTCTCTTCGCACTACTGGTACTTCTGGTGGGATTGAGCGGTCAACGCAACAAACGGCGATTCACCCTCTCGAGGGCTTCTTGGGCCTGCCAATAATTGGGATTGAGACGAAGAGCCTCGCGGTACTGGAGCCTCGCGGCTTCCAGCTCTCGTTTCTCTTCCAAAGCCTGCCCCCATCGGTAGTGGGGCAGTGGTGTCTTTGGACGGGACCGAAGGGCGAGCTGATAATGGTTGATCGCCTCGTCGTAGCGTTTGAGCTTGTAGAGGGCAAGGCCGTAATCCATATGCGTGGAATAGTTGTTCGGCTCGATGCCCAGACTGTCTTCGAAATGTTTGAGTCCCTGCTGTGGAGTTCCCTTTTGCGTGAAAGCGAATCCCAAGTTCGCGTGGGCAGCGGCATTCTGTGGGGCTAACTGGATCACCCGCCGCAACAGTTGAATCCCCTTTTGGTACTGTTTCAACCCGACATAAGCGAGCCCCAGATGCGATAACGTCCCGACGTTATTCGGTTTGAGGTTACGACTCTTTTCCAAGTATTCCACGGCCTTGTCGTCTTCTTTGAGCTGGTAATACGCTTCCCCAATCGCAGCAAGGGCTCCTGCATCCTCCGGGTAAAGATCGAGTTCACTCTCGAACTTCTCGATCGCCTCTTTGTATTTTTTCTGTTTTCGGAGGGTGAGCCCCCAATTGTAGTTCCCGTTTCGTTCGAACGGGTTTTGTTCGAGTCCGACCTTGCAATACTCAATGGCCTGGTCGAGTTCGTTCAATTGGTAGAGCACCGCGCCCATGCTCACGTTGGCCCGTGAATGAGATGGACGAAGGGCCAACACCCTCTCATATTTTTGCCTCGCGGCAACGTAGTTCTTCGCGCTGAACAATCGGTCGCCGTCGACAAGATATTGACGAACCGCCCGCTCCTCTTCTTCCTTCGCCACTTCATAATACCCCACGAACCCAAGCGGCACTCCAATCAAGAGGCAAAGGATGCCAACGATGCCAATGATTTTCCAAGGCGTTGGCCGCTTCCCTCTACGGGCTCGCGAGTTCCGAGCCGTTCCTCTTCGGCGTGGGCGCAGACGCACGTCCACCGGAGCGTCCGTCTCGCGTTGGCCGCGAAGGCCGGGCGTTTCTTCGGAAGAGGTCGGATCGATCGCGGAGAATCGTTGGCCTTCGTCCATATCGTCGGGCCTTCGGTGGGAGGTCATCGGAGCATTACCTCGAGTAGCAGCCTCTGATTTACAAGATGTTGTCGGCTTGGAGGAATTCTACTTACAGAGTCGAAAAAGTGTAAGTGAGCGTACTCTATCCGTGAAGTGTAGATCATGACTGATGTGTCGGAATCGACAAGTTCAACACTTTCGATCCGAATCCGAAAATGATCGCGTTCCTGTTGGTGGGTCAACCCCGAGCCCGAGCTACTCTCAGAAGTTGCAAACCGATGGCTGTGCTGAACTCCCAAATTCGAGACGGGGATGGGAAAACACGTACACAAAAAACACAAAAATACCAGGTTGGGTATTTTTGTGTTTTTTGTGTACGTGTTCAGCACCTCCACCTGAAAAAACACGT
>CAYYUU010000479.1:0-6206 GCA_964474955.1 uncultured Alcaligenaceae bacterium
CACCACACCCTTTTCGAATGGAATTGAACCCCGCTTCCATTCGCAATCATAAATAATCGTAAATGATCAATGAATAAACAAGAACTCCCGCCCGGTCAGAACGGCCCACACCAAATCTTCGAACACTTCACGCCGCGTCATCGTTGGGTCGCGGTCGGCATCGGCCATCAGCTTGAGGAGTCGTCGGCGTTCTTTCTTGGTCGGCTCGCGCGAAAGAGCCAACAGAAAGATCCGATCGATGGCTTTTTCGTTCGAGAGCTTTTCTTGAACCCACCCTGTAATTCGCGATTTCTTGGACCGAAGTTTGTCGTTGAGCGTCTTGCCGTTGTTCAGGTGCAGTGCTTGCGAAACGCTGGAGCTTTCGGTCCGTTCACACGCGCACGGTTGGCTTCGTTCTGGACGTCCAAAGGAATCCAGGAACTGCGAAACGACGAGAGTATCGGGGAGTTGTAAGGCCCGAGTTCCCAAGGGATAGTCGCCGATCTTGGACGTCGCATCGCCCGCCGCTGTCGAGACGCGGTTGAATTGCGTCGGCACCTTCGTGACCTGCGAATACGTGTCGAGGACGACCTCCGCCGAGAGTCGCCGGACAAGGTACCGAGAATAGAATCGGTCGTCGCTCTTGTTATCGGGCAAGGATCGTGAACTCCTTTGATAAGCTGCGGAATTCATGATCTTCCGGATGAGGTGCTTCACGTCGTAGTTATTCTTCACGAAGTCTGCCGCGAGTGCGTCGAGTAACTTCGGATTGCTCGGCGGATTCGTCTCGCGCAAATCGTCTTCGGCTTCGACGAGCCCACGGCCCATAAAGTTCTTCCAAACTCGGTTGACGAGAGCTCGGGCGAAGTATGGGTTGTCTTCCTTAGTGAGCCACTGTGCGAAATACTTTCGTCGGTCTTTGGTGCTACTCAAAGGCAGCGATTTTGCGTCGAGCGGTGTCGGCTGCATTGCCACGCCACGACGGAGATGCAATACGTTTCCGCTTGGTTGGGAATGCACGAGGATTTCGTCCCGCCGCTTGCCGTTCTTGAGGCCAACGCGAGAGAACAAGTTGGCAAACTGCCAGTATTGATCCTGCGTCCATTTCTCCATGGGGTGGTTGTGACACCGGGCGCACGTGATCGACATCCCAAGGAACGTGACGGAGGTAGTTTCGGTCAGGTCGACGACGTCCTTGTGGAGGACGTAATAGTTGGCCGCGCCGTTATCGAGGTTACTCCCACTCGCTGTGAGAATTTCCTTGGCGAAGCGGTCCCACGGTTTGTTGTCGGCGACGCTTTGGCGGACATATTGATAGAAGGCCCACATCGCCGGTTTTGGCAAACGCCTTCCGGAAACCAAAAGGACGTCGGACCACTGATACGCCCAGTAGTCGACGAACTCGGATCGATTCAACAACTTTACGACGAGTTGCTCTCGCTTCTTGGGAGATTCGTCGTCGACGAACACTCGCACTTCTTTCGGCGTCGGCAATATCCCAGCCGTGTCGAGATACGCTCTTCGGATGAACGTGTAATCGTCACACTGCGGAGATGGCGGGATGTTCAACGACTTGAGTTTTTCGAGAACCAAATCGTCGATAAAGTTCTTTCGCGGCGACTTCGCGAAAACTTTCGGATCGACTTTGTTCGGAAACGGCGAGGCCACGCGGGCGACGGCGACCAAGTTCGAATAGCCCACGGTGACGGCCGCTTCGCCATGACCGGAAACGGTGACTGTTCCTTTTCCATCGACGCCCGCGACCAGATCTCCGGTGCTACTGAACCTTGCCCATCGGGTCACGTCGAGAGACGAGCCGTCGGAATACCAAGCCCGGACGACGAGTTGGAGTTTGTCTTTCGGTTTGAGGACGGCCTCTTTCGGAAAGACTTCGAGCCTTTCAATTCGGGCATCGTTTTTCTTTGGTCCGGGGGCTCCGGTGGCAATCCAATCGGCCAGGACACGAAACTCTTTTGAATCGACCGGTAGCTTCAACCCACCGCCGTGTTCGATGGCGGTCGTCGGCTTTTGCAGGAGCAAACTCGCAGAGGGGTTTCGCAAGTCGACTCGCCTCGCTTTGGCCTGCCGGGTCAAGACGAAGTGATCGGCTTCGGGGTCAAAGCCTCGCAACGACAATTTCAATCCGCCCTTGCCTGCCAACGCTCCATGACACGCACCGGAGTTGCAACCTTGCTTCGTTATCACGGGGATGACGTGATTTCGGAAGGACCACTCGAACGGCTTCAGTTTGGCTCTGACTGGGATCGAGGCCGTTTGCTTCTTGTACGAGACGATGACTTTTGCCTCGCCGTTTTCGAGAGCACGAACCAAGCCGGATTGATCGACGCCGACGGACTGCGGCTTTGCGGAGGAGAACTTGGCCTGGGCCGTGACGTCCTTCACGACCTTTCCGTCCTTCACGAGAAAGACCGAAAGCCGTTGCGTGGCGACTTTGTTGTCGAGGCTCACATGTGGCGGGGCGATTCGAAGTTCGTCACCGAACACGTTGACGCAGGCACAAAGAACGATCGTTGCGGCGATGAGGGTATATCGTGTCATGATGTGTTTTCGGCAGTGTGAGAGTTATCCGGCGCGAGCAGTATTGATGCAATTTGCATTGAATCTATTAGACTCTGATCGAGTCAAGATCGCAACTCCCGATTGTTGTTGTGTGTTGGAAACTCGGTTCGGAGGGATCAAGTTGCGGGAGTTCGGAATGAAAGGGCTTTGGACTATCTCGCCATGTGTTGGTTAGACGCAAGAAATCAGGGACGCTTCGCCGTGCACGAGAATACGCGCATGATATTTCGCCTTCCAATTTCTATTTCCCCGTGTCAAACGACAACACGGTGTCTTACAATACAATCCTTGTGGGCGGAAGTTTTGGAAGGTCGATTTCTCTTCCGCGTCATAGGGTTGTGGCCGCGTCGGAGCGATCATGTCGTGCCGCCTGTTCCTCTATTATTGCGTTCTAGTAGGAGGGTGGGCTGGGTTGGTTAGTTGGCTAGCCGGAGAGTTACTGGTCCCGACCTCAAATCCGATCTTTTCGGACGCCATGCAGGGACTCTTACTCGGGTTTTGTGTGGGGCTCGGTTTGGGATGTGTCGATGCCGTTTGGAACACCTCGCCCTCGGAACTCGGTAAGATTGGGCAACGGCTCGGTGTAGCGTTTGGCGTCGGTGCGTTGGGTGGCTTTTTGGGTGGATTGATCGGGCGTTCGCTGTTGGAATTTTTCCAAGGCGGGGTGTTCGAGATCTTCTTTTTCGTCTTCGGGTGGACGTTGACCGGAGCGATGGTCGGAGCCGCGGTTGGTGCTTTTGAATTCCTCGAAGGCTTGTTGCAAGGCGACGATCTCAAAGGGCCGCGAGCGAAACTTGAAAAAACGCTCTTTGGTGGAACGGCGGGAGGTTTTCTGGGTGGGTTCGTGGCCTACTTGTTGAAGCTGATTCTTCCGGTTTTCCTGTCCGACGAAGCCTCAAACGAGTTACTCTCACCGACAGCGATTGGGTTCGTGGCCCTTGGGATGTCCATTGGACTTCTCATCAGTTTGGCGCAAGTTATCTTCAGAAAAGCGTGGGTGCGAGTCGAGGTTGGTTTCGGAGTTGGACGAGAGAAAATTCTCACCAGGGAATTTACGACGATTGGCCGCGCTGAATGTTGCGACATAGGCTTGTTCACCGACCAAAAGGTCGAGAAGTTCCACGCGAAAATTGTTGAGGTGGGAAATCAATATTTCGTCGAGGACGAAGGCACACCGAACGGGACTTTCGTGAATAACCAAAAGGTTGCGGGGCGGAACCTGCTGAGATGCGGGGATAAGATTCGTGTGGGCGATAGTGTTTTGTGTTTCTTTGAACGAGAAAAGAACGGTGAAAGGTGAAAGGTGAAAGGTGGAAGGCGAAAGGAAGTTGAACGCTTGGGGTCCGGGAAGAGGGCGTTTTTCACAAGCTCGAAGCGCGAGCGAGGGACTTTGACACCAACCCGAAGCACGAGCGAGGGACTTTGAACGCCAGCGGGAAAATTGCGATGTCTGACACGAACCCGAAGCGCGAGCGGGGAAACACAAAAACTACAAAAGCGGCAGCTACGCTGCCGCACTCCAAAATAAAAACAAAAACGAGCGTCCTTTCGCTCCGCGAAAGACGACACTACAAAACGAAGCGGAGCCGACGCACTTCCATACTCAAGAGGCCAACGTCATGCCCCAAGTCATCAAATGCCCTCACTGTAAAAACGCCATGCAAGTGCCCGACAACGCCGCTGGCAAGACCGTGCGTTGTCCCACTGCCACATGCAAACAAATCTTCGCCGTCCCGAGTCGGTCCGGTGCGGCCCAGCCAGCCGCAACTCCAGCCGCAACTCCAGTTGCGGCTGGTGCGAGTTCCTCAGCGAAAACGTCCGGACTTTCGGCGGTCGGGACGAGCGAGCCCTCGACGTGTCCCGCTTGTAGTTCCAAGTGGACCGAAGGAGCCATCGCGTGTATGGACTGCGGCTACATGCTCCAACAAGAGCAACCCGGTGGCGATGCCGGGGCCGGGGCTCCGAACTTGTGCGCCAATGATGCGTGTGGCGTGGCGAATCCGCCAGGTGTGCGAGATTGTCAACGGTGTGGGTCGCCCCTGCCAGTTCCGGAAGGAGAAATTCTGCTCGGGCGTTACCGAGTCGTGAAGCTCCTGAAGATGGGTGGATTTGGTGCCGTCTACAAAGCCGTCGACACCAAACAAGGCGACCGAGAAGTCGCCATCAAAGACATGATCGGCTCCGACCCGCAGGAGTTCAAGATTCGGTTGAACTTCTTCCGTCGGGAGGCCCAAATTCTCAAAGGACTGGAGAAGATTTCGATCGTCCCGACGGTGTACGACTTTGCCGAAGAGGGGCAGCGTGCGCAACTCGTGATGGAATTCAATCGGGGCAAGGACCTACTGGACCTCATGGAAGAACGAGGCGGGAACAAGGCGTTTCCGGTGGCCCAAGTTGTCCAGTGGGGGATTAGCATTTGCGACGTATTAAGTTACATGCACAACCAATCGCCACCACTGATCCACCGGGACTTGAAGGCCGAGAACATCATGTTGCTGCACGACCACAAGTCGATCAAACTTATCGACTTTGGTACGGCGAGGGACCTTGGCAAGACGGTACAAGAACGAGCGAAGAAGAAGACGGTCGTGTATACCGAGGGATACGCTCCGCCCGAACAGGTCCTCGGCAAGCCCGAAGCCCGGAGCGATTTGTTCTCGTTGGCGGCGACGCTCTACCACCTCGCCACCGGCGAAGAGCCCAACGGGACGTTTACGGGTCAGGAACTCGAAGCGGAGTTGAAGAGTCCAAATTGTAAGTATCCGCCCAACGAACGGTGGTTTTACGACCTGATCCGGATTAACTTGGCCGAGGACACTGACGATCGCTACTACTCCGCCAAGGAGTTCAAACGCGACCTGGAGCAACAACGAGTCACGACCCAGATCGCCTGTGGTAAATGCAAAACCGTGAACGAAGTGCGCGTGCCGTTCTGCAAGAAATGCGCGGAACCACTCACGGAGGCTCACGCCCACTGTAACTCGTGCGGGAAGGACAACCGCATGGGAAGTCGGTTCTGCATCTACTGTGGAAACCGTATTCGCTAGGAGTGGGACGCGGAATTGGCCGGGCAAGATGGCGGGCCGATTTCTCAGAACACCAAATACTCAAATAAGGCTTGAATTATGTCTCCGAATGACCCAGATGCTACCCCACGCAAGGCAGGAGGCCTGTGGGCCCGTTTGTTTGGCGTCCAGAAAGATTCTCAGTCCGACGAGAAAAAGAAGCAAGAAGCCAACCAAGAAAACGAATCGACGGAGGCCGCTTCGCCCCCTCCTTCGCAGGAAGGCTCAGAGCCTCCTGTGGCTCACCGTGTGGAAACTCCGGTCTCCGAAACTCCGGCCCCGCCTGCTTCGCATGCCGACACCGAGGGCGGTGGAGGACTGCCAGGAGAAGTCAAGTCGGTCTTTGAGGCCCAGGGAGACGACGAAGCAAGTGCGTTTCCCGACCTGAACTTGGACGACTCGCCCGAAGAGGTGTCCGAGGTTGCCGAAGCCGTTGCTGAAGAACCATTGCCGGAAGCCGAGCCGGCGCTTGGGGTGACGCCGTTACCCGGACCAACCGAGGCGTCCACCGGGCCGCTCGACGAGATGATTCCGGAAGTTCCTGAGCCTCCGGAAGATCTTGTCCCGGCCGGACCGCCTTCT
>CAYYUU010000480.1:0-6187 GCA_964474955.1 uncultured Alcaligenaceae bacterium
CGGTGTAGGCGACGACCGTGTCGGTGTCACTCAGGCTCGAGAGCGTGACGGTGAATTGTCCGTCGTCGTCCGGTTCCGACGCACTCGCGTCGTTGGCACTGATCGTGACCTCGGCCGTGTCGTCGTCGAGGATCGTCCCGACGCCGGTGCTGTCGGCGATCGTCACATTCCGTCCATCGGCACTGATTTTCGAGAGGAGAACGGTGAACGTCTCGTCCGACTCGACCTCGTCATCATCCGTTGTGGCAATCGTAATGGTGCCGGTCGTCATGCCTGCTGGGATCGTCAGTGTCTGATCCGTCTGGCCCGTATAATCCCCGTCCGCTGTCGTGGCAGTGCCATCAATGGTGGAGTACGTGATGATGGTGTCGGCGTCGACTTCGTCGCTGAGGGTGACTGTAAATACGAGGTCATCACCTTCCGTCTCCGACTCGTCGGAGATCGAAACGGTCGCACTATCGTTATTGAAGATGATGCCGTTGGCCGCCGAGAGCCCCACAGTAGTGTTCATCGGGTTCGAGAGTGTGACAGTGAAGCCTTCGTCGAGTTCGACGGTGGTGTCTCCACTGACGGGGATGGTAATCGTCGCGGTCATATCCCCAGCGGCAAAGCTGACGCTACCAGAGGGGAAACTGCCTCCCATAAAGTCTGTTCCGTTGGCTGGATTCGTTCCACTGCCCGAGACGTTGTACGTCGCGCTGGCCGTCCCGCTGGTGTCCCCCGAACGAATCACGAGGAACGTGAAGTCGTCGCTGCCCGAATCCAGTTCGTCTTTCGCGGCAGCAATCGGGACAATCGACAACGAACTGTCATCATTCTCAATTAATCCGACCGCGACATCATTCCCCAAACTCGTCCCGGTTGGGTCCGACAAGGTGACACGGAAGGCCTCGTTGGGTTCGATATCCGTGTCGCCGTTGACATTGATCGTTATCGTTTCTATTGAGGAACCCGTGGAAAAATTGACGGTGCCCGTCGGGAATGAGCCGCCGTCAAAGTCAGATCCTTCGGCGGGGGCGTTCCCATTGCCGGAGACCGTGTACATAACACTGGCTTCTTGACTCGTGTCCCCTGACCGAAAAACGGTGAACGTGAAGGCAGTCGTACCACTATTGCCTTCGGCCTGAGTGGCGTTGCCATTGGCAATCGACACCGAACTGTCGTCGTTTTGGATGAAGCTCACCGCGGTGGTGTTGGCTAATGTGGCGTTCGAGGGGTTTGACAAACTGACGAGGAAGGCTTCGTTCGATTCGAAATCTGTGTCCCCTTGGACATTGATTGTGATCGTCTCGGCGGAGGAACCAGCGGAGAAATTGACGGCGCCCGTGGGGAAGGCGTCTCCCACAAAGTCAGACCCATTGGCTGGGGTACCACCGATTCCAGTTACCGCATAGTCCACACTTGCGGTGCCGCTGGTGTCACCGCTCCGAGTGACATTGAACAAAAACGTTGTTGTGCCACTATCCCCTTCTGGCTGGAACGAATTGAGGGCACTAATTGACACGAGCCCGGCTGGCGAGAGTCGGTCCTCCAGGCATTCCAGTTCCAACTGGAGTCGTCGGGATAGACGGGAGTTGGTTGTTCTCTTCTGCGAACGATTGGAAAAAGGGAGCGATGACATAATTAGTTACCTCTGCTGTGGATTCGGGAGAGATTGTTCAACGGGAATAATTACGGACTCGATGCTATTCGATTCGGCGGATATTTTCTTCCGGGAAAATTGGGGTAACCTTGCCCTTTATCAATCCTTCAGGGTCTGAGCTACCTTACTAGAATTTAGTCAATTTACAGTCTATTTGGATAGAAAGAATCACGTTGTCTTCTTTTGTCCTTAGTTTTGGTCAGGTTGGTGTGGTGATGACGCTTAGGCGGTCGAAATAGGCCTAGCCGGGATGACACTCAATTGATTCCTTTGACTCTAAGTGGCTGAGAACAATGTTTCCGGTATCATGCTTTGAGGGTTTGCGTAGGACAGGTTTGTAATCGTTCAAGAAAATATGGAACGGAATGCGAAACCATGAAGTAGTTGTTGGAACGAAAACAATGGCAGGTGAGAACAATAATTTGCGGAGTGAACCTACGAACAGCCAGTAGGGCAGGGAAGGCAGCGATGCGAGATTCTTTTGGTAGCCTGAAGTTCGCAAGACCACCCAAGACTTCGAGTTCGATGGCTCCACTCCCTGAATAGCGACCATCAAGACACCCAAGGAACGGCGGAGGCAGCCAACAGACAAACGACGCGGAAGCTCTTACTTGAACCATCACCTGCCCGAACAGACGCAAAGCGAAGACAGCATTGGTAGGGCCAAAGTTTTTCGCATCCTTGGTGGCACGGCTCCCAAAACAAAGGATGGAATTTCACAAGGCCAGGTGGAATGGTTGAGAGCAAGTTGGATGTCTCAGTCGGTGTCCGTCTTCGAGCCATTCGAGGAGCCGCTCGAAACAGACCCGACAACTGGGCAAAAAGAACGTCCAAGGCCCTCTAAAATTCTCACCCCTACGACCAACATTCCAATCCAAGTAAGACCCAGGAGAGTTTTCTTGTCGCCAGACTCAGGCGGCAAAATTACCGCTTTCTGCGCGGAGGCTACGTAGCTGTTTTGCACAGTTTTATTGGCCAAGACGGGATGATTCTACAAAATCTATCCTTATGCTTATAGTTGTTTAATCTGGTCTTGATCTCTTATCATACATTGATGCATTTATGGCGTGCTTGTCAAGACTGAAGTATCTAGGAAAGTCATTAAAAAGGGGAATGTCGGCATTCTTGCCGTTTCGCGCATGCCGATCTTCTGGGCCTGCACAATGTTGGTGAGTCGTCCATACCATTAGACGATTCAAGAGGCAAACTGTTCCGAGTTCGACGTTAGAATCAAAATTTCCAGAAAGAATTCGACATTTTCCCAAGTCGATTCGCTGTACCTGTGGGATCCGCAGCCCCCGAAAGTGTTCCGTCAATCATCCCGATTGCCATTCCAAAGATTGGGGCGAAAGGAGAATCGGAGTTGATAACGTGAACCGCTGGTTCGATTCCCCATCACAAGGCAAGAAACGCGCAAGTTCTCTTTTCGGTTTTTGGGCCCACCATTGAAGTTGCATGGCCTGTTGACGGTTCCCTTCTACCCTGCCTGGCGGCTTCCCCTGATTTCTTGAGCTATAGTTTTAAAAGTCGAGCACGTTTCGGGCGAAACGGGAAGAATTGGGAGACAAGCCGAATTCACCCAGATCGCATTTGTTGGAGATTTTCAAAAAGGAGGCCTGAGTGTTTGGTGCAAGAAGGTTTGGGCATCCTTTAATTGAATGGGCGATGCAAACGCCTCAGGAAATCCTGTCGATAATTGGGAGAGAAGAGATCACCCAATGCAGATCAAGGGCGCTGATTGCCTACTGGAAAGGAACAATCTCCAGAATCATTGAGGAATGTTTGACTCAGCCGAAGATGACGCAGACAAAACTTGCCGAAATGACAGGCGTTGAGCGAACGAAACTCAACCGAATTCGGAGCGGGAAGGTCGGAGACGTCAAGTTGGCCGATGCGGCGAGAATCTTATTCGCCCTGAAAATTGATTCGTCGAAGATTTTTGAACAGGGGCAAAAAGAACGACTCCAAATAGAAATCGCGAAGTTGGCGTGGCTCGCACGGTATGAATCGGCTGTGTCCGCACCACCAGATCTTGATTTCACGATGAGGCACCTCCGCCAAGCAATTACGCTCGGAAAGGAGAGTGAATTCTCACCGGCCCGGACCGTTCTCGGCGATGTATCGGAGTGGGAGGACTGGCTGGAAAACAAAGTGGGAAAGGCATTCCATATGCTTCGAACACTTGAGGGTGAGTTGGTGCGTCCTTGGAGACCGTGGATGATCCTGGCAACCATCGGTGATTTTTTCTACGACTCGGAACATACAATGCAGGCCAATGACGAGTTCGAAACCATTTCGATCGACTGGGATGAAAACGATGTTCTCGATGCGACACTGACTCAATACTTGACGTCTGGCAATCAAGTTACGTGGTGATCTCGTCGGTTTAGCCCTGAGGTTGATTCATGCTACCCCCCTATAGTCGATTGATTGCGACCTGGCCTCTGGCGATCAATTCGACCCTCTCGAAGACTGAGAAAATCGTTCCACAGCATTTGTTCATGCGAGACGCATATCGCAAACTCAAATCGATTGCAAATCTATATGGTCTATTGCTGATGGAGTGTGTGTCGGATTGGCACGAGTGGGTGACATGCCTTTCGAGTCTCGCCTTAAAACTGAGTGTCGATGTTTTTTCGGTCCACGGGGAAGAAACTGCGACTCTGTTTGTCCTTGCGATGATTGCAGATTACGGTTATACCTTGGATCCGAGCCTTCAGCCCAGCGAATTCAAGGATCAACTGGAAGATATTATTTATCGACGTGATCTCATGAAGCTGATCCAATTGTTATCGACGGCCTACGAGGCACCAGTGACTCGCGAAACCGTTCCTACGTTCTCCACTTCTGTAACAGCACTTGAGGACACAGCGGTTCTTTTATATGAATCGCCATCCGTCCGCTCCTAACTAGCACGGATGTTATCGCACGAGCCTCCGTCCTGTCTTTCGAAACACATCACAAATCTGCGCGTAAAATTTCTGTAAAGACAAACACTACCAAAACGACAGCGGGGAACGCAAAGCAAAGGCATGTGCGATTGTCGTAGGTACGCGCGAACCGCGTGGACCTACGACAATCGCAAAAAACGGACAGAAATAAATTTCGCGTTTTTAGATGCCGCACTTCAAAACCAAAACAAAACGGCAGAAACTACCACCCGCCGTAGTTCTCATAGGGATGCACGTAATACTCTCCATTCCCAAGCGGAGAAGACTGCAAACCTCCAAACCCAATGTAGAGCCCTTCGCGATTTGGATAATGAGGGGTGCGGAGTCGTGGGTCGGGAACTTGAGGTATCATCCCGGAGGGCACTGCGGGATACGGCGAAGGGAATTGCGAATGGGTTCCATACGTGGCAATGGGTTGTCGTTGCGTCGGGCGAATGGGGACTGGTCGCGGACGAAACTGCTCGGTCGGTACCGGAACGAGACGGGCCTGTCGTTTTGGAGAGGCGTAGACCTGGCAGATATACACCTTTCCCGATTTCGATTTGTGGACACCAACTCCCGTTTCTGTGTATTCGAACGATTGGATGTTTCGCCAGTGAGATGGAGAATACATCCAGCCGTAGAAACATTTCCACGCAGGTTTTTTATGACCAAACGCATACCCAATGTTTTCGCCCACATCTTGGTGAACGTACCCGCTCTGTTTCACGCGGTCGGCCACTGTCTCGGAGTGCAAAGTATGAGTCATCTGGTCATGTTCGGCCATGGCTTTCGCACGTTGCTTTGCTGCCTCGGCTAACTGTTCATTCCACCGGAGAGAAGGTCGGCCATAGTGATTGCGATAATAATTGGTCCATCGCAATAGCTGTTTCTCCATCGCGGGTTGTGACTGCTGAGCCTCGGCGGCCGTCGGTGTTCCCAAGAAGACCCAAAGGCCGAGCCAACCAGCGATGAGGAAGTGTGTCCGTTTCATTGCCATGGGAGTCACTCGTTGTAGAAAAGATATTGGGATCGAACTCATGAAGGTGATCCGATTCCAGCTGGTTGCTGGATAAAAATTTCTTGCATCCAAACGCGTTCCTGTCATCCCAAATTGACTAAAAATGGAGGAAAAAGTGAAATCCAGTGGCGGACATACAGATTGGAATGTTGAAGCCAAATAGAATGGAAATCATTCCGAAGTGCTTTACGTTGATCTTTGAGTATGCAAGGAACATTTGGGTTGTGTCGGATCGAACACGTCATGTATTGGTGTCCGATTTTATTGTCGTAGGTCCACGCGGTTCGCGTGGACCTACGAGCCGAACAACCATAAATGTCGCGTTCCTCGGAAGCGATTCTGTCGCAGGGTGCCACGGAAGTTTGAAAACCAATCATGCGCTCAAGAAGGCCGTTTACTTGTCCGGTCCTCGTCTCCGTCTTTGGCGTTCTGCGGTGGCCGAAGTTCGTTCAAGCCCAAGAACCTGAAGGGAATTCTTAATTGTTTGAAGGCTTCAGATTCGCAGAGGACGCTTCGCCTGCCCAACTCTGGCTCGTGAGTTTTGGAGTCCTGGCCGCCTTGATCGGGATTCTTCTATTCGCGGCATGGATGAGG
>CAYYUU010000481.1:0-6168 GCA_964474955.1 uncultured Alcaligenaceae bacterium
CATGACAGACTGCTCGCCTAACCCGTGTCCGTGTTCGTTGGAAGTGTAACACGGTTCAAAGATTCGCTCCCGTTCCTCAGAGGGGATTCCCGGCCCGTTGTCGTGGACTTCGAGCACGGCGTTCGCATTCTCCGACATCGTCCGTATTTCGATGATCCCTCTCGGTCCAGTGGCTTCGGCCGCATTCAACACCAGGTTCAAGAGGATCCGCTGGACACTCGAGGCCGATGCGAACACTCGGTTCGGCCCACCCAAGACCGTTTGGAGAGTGCATGCCTTGACAGCGCGATGCCGACTCACCAGGTCCAATGACTCTCGCACCACTTCCTCCAACTCCAACGTTCGCAAGGTCGGGTCGGCGTCGACACCAAGGGCCATTAATCGCCTGCTCAACTGCGCCAGTTCGTCGAGGGAACGCGATAACTCTTGGGCCGGATCATTGACATCAAGTTGGTCGTGGGGAAAGGGCTGGGAGGGACTCGACATGAGCAAGAAGCTCAAGCTGGAGTGAGCGATCGTCAATAGGTTGTTGATGTCATGGGCGATGGCGGACGCAAACAAGCTCGCCATCGCCTTTTGTTCCGCCGCAAGGATCTTGGCTTGTTGGGACAGAAGCCGAGTTTGTTGTTGGTGGAGTCGCTGCAGGAGGAAGAAGGAGGCCAAGAATCCGAGTACACCCGTTGCCAAACAGAAACCGATGCCTTTGAAGACCTCCAACCGATGGAATTCTTGAAGGTCGTGGGCATACGCGGCCACTATTTGACCGGAGAAGATGATGTAGATCGCGCTGCAAGTGACGTAGATGCTTGAAACAAACAACGAGAGCACCCAGGGCCGTCGGGTGACGGGGGTGGGCATGTGCGTTTGTCGAATTGGTCCCTTCATTCTCAGCCCTAACAAAGGTGGAAATGGTACAGGTCTTGTTTGTTTGCAAAATCGGTCTCGGTCCCGATTTTGCAAACAATAAGCGAATGTACGATTTCATTGCGAGGCTGACGGGGAACCAGATCACATTTTCTTGTTTATCTCAAGGCAATTGTAAACTTGATCATCTCGATGGCAAGGGCGGGTATTGGGCGAATTGCGAAGTCGTTTCGGAATCAAACCCCACTCCTTCGTCGAGGAAGGCGTTGGGGTTGTCGTCGCTTTGTTCGGAGTCGCGAAGGAGCTACACTCTGCCCCCGTCGCGACTCTTAAACCAAGCCTTCCTCTCGATTCTCAATTCTCAACCCGGAGGCCACGCCATCTGTCGCCCGCCCATCAGATGCATGTGCAAGTGGGGCACCGATTGGCCTCCTTTATCCTTGCAGTTAATCACCAATCGATAGCCGTCTCCGAGCCCGACCTCCTTCGCAATTTTGATCGCGACGACGTGCATGTGTCCAAGCAATTCCTTGTCTTCTTCGGTGATCTCGTCGTGGGTCGTGAGGACCTTGCGGGGGATGATCAAGACGTGCGTGGGTGCCTTCGGCTGGATGTCGTGAAAGGCCAGGCATTGTTCGTCTTCGTGGACGATTTTCGCATCAATCTCTTTGTTGATGATTTTCAGAAAAATGTTCTCTTCCATCATGGCGATTGCTCCTCTCAAGAAATGGTCTTTCCGGTAGAATAGCTATGCGACATCGTTCCAACAACCAAGTTCGAAAAAAGCTCGGATGGGATTTCCTTTGCCATGCCGTGGATCGTGGGCATCGACGAAGCCGGTTACGGACCGAACCTCGGTCCGTTCGTGATGACATCTGTTGCGTGTCGATATGCAGGCTCGCCGGACGTAGATTTCTGGAATCTCCTGAAACTCGCGGTCCGTCGGCCCAAAGACAAACGCGATGGGCGGTTGATCATCGAAGACTCCAAGGTCGTTCACTCCGGCGTCCACGGTCTGCGTAATCTCGAACGTGGAATCTTTGCGGGCATCGGCGGCCTGCCGACAGAAGTTGAGGCGAACGGCAGCGAGGTTGAGCCGCTCGTGTTGGATCGATGGGTCCAAACGGTTGCCCCGACCGGCATGACCGAACTTCGCGAAGAGTTCTGGTACACAGGCGAGACCATTTTGCCGTTGGAGAGTTCCCCCGCATCGCTTGTCGTTGCACGCCAACTGTTTCAGAAAGCGTGCGACAACGCCGCCATGAACTGGGTCACGCCACAAGGAATCATCGTTTGTCCGGCTCGCTTCAACGGATTCCTGGATCGGTCGAACAACAAAACGGTGGTGACCCTTCACAGTCTGGCTCAACTCTTTCAGGCCAACCTGAATACTTGCGGGGCGGAAGAACCGATCCACTTCTTCGTCGACAAACAAGGTGGCCGGAATCGATATGCGGAAGCCCTCGAACAGGCCCTGCCCAAAGCGAATGTGGTCATCCGAACCGAGGGTAACGCCCTGAGCCACTACGAACTGGAAGGGCTCGCCTGCCCCGTCGAAATCACTTTCCGACCCAAAGCCGACCGGCATTATTTTGCCGTGGCGTTGGCATCGATGCTCGCGAAGTACATCCGCGAAGTCTTAATGGGAGAATTCAACACGTTCTGGAAACAACACCTCCCGGACCTCACACCGACTGCCGGTTACCCGGTGGATGCGACTCGCTTCATGGACGAGATTCGCGACGTCGCGAAAGCACTGGCCATCGACGAGTGTTTGATTTGGCGACGCAAGTGATTTTCGATCGGTGACACCTCCATCGGACCATAGATTTCCCAGAACTTGCTCGTGGCCAGAAGGTTCCGTAAATTAACCATGCTCGAAAGGAAATGGTGGCGATGTTGAGTAGTGGTCCGCCAGCTTTCCCTCGCTGGGATGGTTCTCCACCAGCCCGAAGCGCAAGCGAGGGACCGTCTGACACCAACCCGAAGCGCAAGCGAGGGACCGTCTGACACCAACCCGAAGCGCGAGCGAGGAACTTGAGTGAAACGGGAAACATCGCTTCCGACCTTTTCCACCTACGCGGGTTCGAACAGTTACGTCCAAGTGTTCAACGAAAGGTACGTCAATGGCAACAAAAATTGGCATCAACGGATTTGGTCGCATAGGCCGACAAGTGTTCAAAGCCATCCGCGACCAGTATCCCAACGACCTCGAAGTCGTCGCCGTCAACGACTTGGGCAACCTCGACACGATGGCTCACCTTCTCAAGTACGACTCCAACTATGGCAAATTCGACGGCACGATTGAGGTCGTCGATGGGGGCATCAAAATCGATGGAAAGATGCTCAAGGTTCTAGCCCAAAAAGATCCCGCCGAGTTGGGCTGGGGTGGTCTCGGTGTCGACATCGTCGTCGAGTCGACGGGCCGATTCACGGATCGCGATAGCGCCGCCAAACACCTGACCGCGGGCGCTAAAAAGGTCATCATTAGTGCCCCCGCCAAAAACGAAGACTTGACGATTGTGTTGGGCGTGAACGAGGACAAGTACGATCCGGCGAATCACCACATCGTCTCCAACGCTTCGTGTACGACCAACTGCCTCGCTCCGCCAGCCAAGGTCATCAACGCCAAGTACGGAATCGTCAAAGGTCTCATGACCACGATCCACGCTTACACGAACGACCAACAATTGCTCGACGCTCCGCACAAGGATTTTCGCCGAACGCGAGCTGCGGCCATGAGCATGATCCCCACGACAACAGGCGCGGCGAAGGCCGTTGCGTTGGTCATTCCCGATTTGAAAGGGAAGTTCGACGGGTACGCCATCCGCGTTCCCACGAGCACCGTTTCGATCGTCGACTTCACGGCCCAGGTGGAGAAGGACACGACGACCGAAGCAGTTCGAGCCGCTCTCAAAGAAGCCGCCACGAACGGACCGACCAGCGCCGTGATGGACTTCGTCGAAGAACCGCTCGTTTCGATCGACTATCGAGGCAACCCAGCTTCGAGTTCTGTCGATGGGGCGCTTTGCCAGGCCATGGGTGGGAACCTCGTGAAGGTCGTTGCTTGGTACGACAACGAATGGGGCTACTCATGCCGAACCGCGGACCTGGCCAAGCTCATGGCAGGGAAGCTGTAAGGCAGCTTGAGAAAATTCTTCCGGTTTTGGGTGGAGGACCGTAGGCCAGGTTCCAAGCCTGTCCTACGGTCAGCTTTCCCCAAAACCAACACAAGTTGGTTTTCAATAGCCAAGGACACCCTACTTCTCTTCTCATCTTCCTCACGCGGGACGACACGCCATGCCGCGAGTCTTTCGGTGTCCATCCTGTTCGATGAATCTTCAAATCCCGGATGGGTATCAAGGGCGAGATGTGCGATGTTCGAAGTGTGACACCACCATCCCCATCAATCCCGAACGGTCGGCTCCCGATCCCGGTGAAGAGTCTCGGGCGAGCTGGGGAAGTTCCGAACCCACGCAAGAAGAATCGGTGCGGACCGGCGATCCAAGAGAAGGACCGCCTCCTCGTTCTTCGAGCGGAGGTCATTGGAGCGACGACGAACCGGAACCACGACGTGAGCACCCACGCGACTACGAAAGAGATCGAGACCGAGACGAATGGGACCGGGATCGACGAAGTGATCGCGACGAACGCGAATCAGCCCGTCACCACGAGGATGAGTGGGGAAGAGAGGGGAATCGATACCGACGAAATGAATATGCGCGGGACGACTACGAACGAGACGATTACGAAGATGAGCGATCCGCCCGAAGGTACGAACGACGAAGGCGAGTGGATGCCCAGGAAGCTAAGCGCTACGCCATTCCGCCAGCGGTCGCCCTCCTTGTCGCGTCGGGATTGAAACTGTTGATGGCGTTAATCTTGCTGCCGATCGATTACATCATGAGCACAAGAGGGCCAAACCCACCGTTGCTCGATGACGACGTACTCCTTGTGATACTCCTTGGGTTTGGTTTCTTTTCTCTGGTGATCGAAGTGTTCGTCATCATCGGAGCCATTCATTTACTCCGGCTCAGCAACTACGCGTGGGCCTTGGCCGCTGCCGTTCTGGCCATGATCCCGTATTGGGCAATCAGCATTTGCTTTGGGCTCCCGGTCGCCGTCGTGAGTTTTGGAATTGGTGTCTGGACTTTGATCATCATTAACCAATCGCCCACCCGCGAGGCGTTCGGGACAGATACCGACTCAGAATACGCTTGAAACCTGGGCTGGGTTGTTCGAAAAGTTGCTTTTCGGTCCGCGAAAAGCAACTTTCCAAACGACACGTATTTCTTCGACCGCTCCCGAAAGGCGACTTTTCCCGCTCCATTCAAACGCAGTTCGCAACAACACGATTTATCTCGTTGGGAATTTTCCATGATCGACGTGGCCACCCTCCGCAAACAGTTTCCGGCTCTGATTCAGCACCGCGACGGAAAACCTCCGATATTCCTCGATGGCCCCGCCGGAACGCAAGTCCCCAAGCGTACGATCGACGCCATCAGTTACTATCTCTCGACCTGCAACGCGAACAAGGGCGGAGCGTTCGCAACGAGTATCGAGTCGGATCAGATTCTGCAAAGTGCCCATCAAGCGATGGCTGATTTCGTAAACGCTCCGTCTCTCAACGAGATCGTTCTCGGCCCGAACATGACGACGCTGACGTTTCAGATGAGTCGAGCAATGGCGAAGACATGGCAGCCCAAGGACGAAATCCTCGTAACACGCCTTGACCACGACGCGAACGTTACGCCGTGGGTCATGGCTGCGGAAGATGTCGGCGCAAAGGTCCATCATGTCGACTTCCACCCGGAAGACTGTACGCTCGACGTGGACGAGTTGAAAAGAAAACTCAGTGAACACACGAAATTGGTCGCCGTAACATGTGCGTCGAACCTGACGGGTAGCAAACCCGACGTCAAGGCCATTGCGAAGATGGCTCACGATGTCGGCGCGTTGGTCTATCTTGATGCCGTCCATTACGCTCCTCACGGATTGATTGATGTGCAAGATTGGGATTGTGATTTTCTGGTGTGTTCCGCATATAAGTTTTTTGGTCCACACGTAGGAATCTTGTGGGGAAGGGAATCACTCCTCGAAGAACTTCCGGCCTATCAACTTCGTCCGGCACCGCAAACCGGTCCGGGAAAGTGGATGACCGGAACCCAGAACCACGAATGTATCGCCGCCGTCACAGATACGATCGACTACATTGCGGAACTCATGCAGTGGGCTCCGACTACCGGAATACTTGAGTCGCTTCGCGAACAACTCGTCCAGGCCATGTGGGTAATCTCGACCTAC
>CAYYUU010000482.1:0-6165 GCA_964474955.1 uncultured Alcaligenaceae bacterium
GCAGTGGCGGCCATGACTTGCTCGTGCGTGCCTTGCCTTTCGGCCATCCACTCTTCGATCGTGTTGAGGGCCTGGTGGGTCGTCGGCGGGAGAAAGTCTCCAAGCGCCCGGTGACACGTCGCGGCAAATAGCCAGCGTTTCCTCGGAGACACTCGCTCCCAAACTTCGTTCAACAATTTGTCAGGGTTTCTACATTCGAACCAATCCTGTCGATCCATCTTCCGTGATCCCTTCGTCACAGAGGACTCGAATTTCTATACTGACACCACTCGCCGAAGCACCTTCGAAAAAATCTTCCGTTGCCGACACATTCGTCGACTTCGGTGGGTATGTCTATTGTAATCAAACCAGCGGCTGATCATTGCACAGGTTCCCATTGCCAGGGTAATGGGAAGTCCCGGAAGGGAACAGACATTGTTGTCCTACAGGAGTAAATGTAGATGTTGCGTAAGTTTGTGACGTTATTGGCCGTTCTAAGCATCGGCCTTCTGCCGACGACCGTACGAGCCCAGACGAAAAAAGGAAAGGCCCAGGAACCGACGATCGTCCTGCGCGTGAAGTCGTTCCAGGCTTTGGTCGATTCCTTCAAGACCGTCGCCAACGCGATTGGCAAAGGGGAAGAAGCCAAGCAAGTGGAAGGCGTGTTGGGCAGCGCGATCGGCCAAGCGGCCCTCAAGGGCGTCGATACCAAACGCCCCTGGATCGTGTATGGCAAGATCGGCGCGAATCTGCAGAACATGGGCGCCGTGTTGATGATTCCCATCAAGAACAAGCAGGCGTTCTTGAACGTCTTGAAGGGCGTCGAGTTCAATCCCGAGGAAGACCCCAACAGCAAGGGGCTCTACATCGTCGATCAAAAGCTCCAGAACCTTCAGGTTGGGTTCCGTTTTGCGAACGATTATGTCTACGTCACGGCCGAAAACTTTGACTTCATCAAGGCGAACAACTTGATGGCTCCTAACAAGTTGAAAACGGCAAACATGAAGGCCGCCCTTTCTGGGGTTTTCCAGACGAACCAAATCCCGGGCGATGCGATCGGCTTCGTGTTGGCGGAACTGGAAAACCGAGTCAACGACTTCAAAGCCAAAGAAATCCCCGGCGAGAACAAGTTGGAGAAGAAACTGCGGTTTGCCCTCGTCGATGAAGGATTCCGTCAGGCCGTCGCGTTCCTCAAGGGCAGCAAACAAGTCGCGTTCTCGTTCGACGTCGATGCCAAGCAAAAACAATTCGTCACGAACTTGTCCGTCGAAGGCCAGCCGAAATCTCAGTTCGTCAAGAACTTGGTCGACCTGGCTGGACCGGGGAGTTTGTTCGCTGGTTTCGCCCAGAAGAAGTCCATGGTCGAGGGATTACTCACGTTCAAGGTCCCGGCCTCGATCCGAAAGGTCTTCGACGAAGCCTTGGCGAAAGGCATCAAGGAAGCCCGCCAGAAAGCCAAGAATCAGAAGGAACGCGAACTGATTAACCAGTTCATCGCCGGTTTGGAACCGACCCTCAAGTCGAGTGTCGTGGACGGAGCGGTCTCGGCCGTCGCCGAAGCCGACGGGACGATCAGCGGCGTTGCCGCGATTCGCCTGGTCGACGCCAAGAAACTCGAACAGGCCATCAAGGAACTGCACAAGTACATCCCCGACGCGGAAGCCAAAAAGTTCAAGCTCGATTTCGCGAAGGTCGACAACGCCAACATCCACCAGGTCAACGCCCAGGAAGACTACGACGCCCAGGCACGGAAGATGCTCGGGAAGACGCCTGTCTATGTCGCGTTCCGGAACGATGCTGCGATGATCGGTTTCGGGAAAAATGGACTTGCTCGATTGAAAGAAGCCATCACGACCAAAAAGAAGGGCGGCACGCCGTCGCTCCGGGTCAGGTTGGCGATGCGGAACTTGGTTCCGATTGTTTCGAAGAAAGAGCGAGAAATTGTGACAGCGAAAACGGCGTTCGGTTCTACCACCCCCGGAAACATCGTGCTGACGGCGACCCAAGAAGGCCTCTCAGCGACCTTCCAGATGCGTGTCGATTTGTCTGTCCTTCGATTCGCGATTCTGTCCGACCAGAAGGGCGGTGAGTTCGGGGCGGAGTAAGAGTGTGTCTGTAAGAAAACTCCGGCTTGGGAAAAGTTTCCAGAGTTAAATGTCGTTTCCGATCGCAGGCGATGGCCTGCAAGCTTTCGGCGGGTAGCATGCTTCTGCTCATTGCAAAAGTATGCCACCCGCCGAAAGCGCCTCGAGCAACTCCAGAGATCCAAACGACGTCCCGGCGTGATAAAATTGAACCAGCTTTGTGATCCGGTTCATGAGGAATTGAGTCGTGCCCCCAACTGTTCCTTGAAGGGCATTATGGTTGGTTCATAGAAGTGTTCTTCCGGACCCTCAAGACCGGTTTTCGCGGGGAGTCTCGTAGTTGGGAAACGCTGGCTCGTTGGACATGTGCCCTGGAGGAATCTGATTGCGACTTGGCGGACGTTTTTCGTTTGCCGTTCCGATATCCCGCCATTTCTCGGCTGAACCCCGATCGCCGTCTTAACTTTCAATTCTCAACTCTCTGTCGGTGGTTCCACACCCACGAGTTCCAGGGCGAACTTCACGAATTCCTTCGACACACGTTCGGCGAGATCGTCGACTTGTTGGCACGTCTGCAGCCACTCACTTTCGGGCGTGTCTTCGCCGCACGGTTCAGAACTGACCTCGATGTAGGCTTTGGCCTTCGGTTCAGTTCCGCTCGGGCGGAGGGCTATTCGGACGTTCTCGCCGAGCGTGAACACGAGAAAGTTGCGAGCCTTGAAATCGGTTTCGCCTTTGAACTCGCCCATCCAACTGTCGGTGCTGCGAAGGTCCTCGAACCTCGTGACGGGTAATCCGGCAATCTCCGTCGGTGGAGATTCGCGAAGGAAGTCGAGCATCTTGGCCATGAGTTGTTTGCCCTCGATGCCTTTCATGACGACGGGAACCAACAGGTTTCGGAAGTATCCGAATTGCCGGGTGAGGTCGTCGAGGTAGTCGGCCACCGTTAGCCCATTGCGTTTGGCGTGGAGCGCGATTTCGGCCAAGACGAGGGCCGACGCGGCCGCATCCTTGTCGCGAATTTCCTGGGTGAGCAAATAGCCGTGGCTCTCCTCGCAACCGATGACGAAATCGTCGGGCGTCCCTTCGACGTCCTGGAACGAACCATTCGATTCGAGTTGCCAGATGACGTCGCCGATGTATTTGCATCCGACGAGAAGATTGTCTACGATCTGGGCGCCGAAGTGCCGGGCGATCCGCGTGATCATGTTCGTCGTCACGAGCGTTTTGATGACGACAGGCGACTTCGGCAACATTCCTTTCTCAGATAGCTGGAGCAACTTGAAGTGGGCGAGCATCGCGCCGATTTCGTTGCCGTTGAGATAGCGCCACGGACCCTTGCGATCATGCGTCCGCGGAGACATGCCACCCAAACGGTCCGCGTCGGGGTCGGTCGCGAGCAGTAAGTCGGCTTCGACTTTCTTGGCGAGTTCCTCGGCCAGGTCGAGCGACGCCGGAACTTCCGGGTTCGGGCTCTTCGTAACGTTGGGGAATTGACCATCGGGTGTCATTTGTTCTTCGACCGGATACGTCCGAAAGCCCGCGTCTTCCAACACTTCGAGGGCCGTCATCGCGCCGACCCCGTGGAGCGGTGAAAACACGATCCGGGCCTCGTCGAACTTCGGTGCCGGAATGAAGGTCTGTTTTCGGCAAAGTTCGATGTAACCCTTGTGGATCGAATCGCTGATCTCGTGAACGCGTCCCGTCTTGGCCGCTTCTGACCAAGAAAGGAGCTTGATCGTTTCGACCTGATCCACCAACTCGGCCATGATTTGATCTTCAGGAGGAATTGGTTGGGCGCCGCGTTCGTCGTAGAACTTTCCACCGTTGTCGTCGGGTGGATTGTGGGATGCTGAAATGTTCAACCCACCGTGGGCGTTGAGTTGTCGAATGGCGAAACTCAGTTCCGGCGTGGCGAGATATCGGGTGCTGTTCTCGGGAAGGATGTAACTGTGGATGCCGTTGGCCGCATAGATGGCGACGGCGTGGCGGGCGAAATCTTTCGACGAGAGATGCAAGACGGGATTCGGTAGGTTAGGGTTGTAATGCTGGTTTTTGTCTTCGAATTGGCGAACGTCGTAGGCGACTACCACACTAAATCGTTCGACGCCAGGGAAGCGTTCACGAAGATAGTCGGCATGGCCTTGAACGCTCGCGCCGAGCGTCCACAAGTTCATGCGATTCGGTCCGACGCCAACTGCTCCTCGTCGACCTCCCGTCCCGAAGGGCAAAATTTGATAGAATCGATCGAGGAGATCGGACCACTTTTCCTGTTCGACGAGCCACTGGATTTGCGGAACGTAGTCGGCGAATGCTGGCCGAGTGAGCCACTGTTCGAGATACTGTTCCGCCTTCTGCAGAGTCTCTGCGTCTGCGTCACACGTCCGAATTCCCGCTTTGCCTTTCTCCAACAACTCCATGAATTCACCTTTTCTGGAAGATCGAGAGGTAGCATCCGACGAGTTCAGGATACGTTGTTGATCTTCCAGAAAAGGTGAACGGGCGGCAAGTGGATTTCGGATGAAGATTTAAAGGCCAGGCGGTTGACGGTTGCTTTCTGGCCAATCATTAAGCCTTCGAACCACTCATGGCCGTCATCTCGTTTTGCATCTCGTCCATCGGTCCAAAAACTTCGTCGACTTGATCCTTGAAGATATCGCCTATGAGCAGGTCCGTGATGTGTCGCTTGTACTCGGGATATCTCCGCAGAAACTGACCGAAGCTGAAGCCATTGTAGAACGCGTAGACGAGGCGCTTCACGCGGTCCATGCCCTTGGTGAATTCCGGCCCCCACTTGCCGAGTTGTTGGGCCGAAAAGTCGTTGGCAGCGAGTCCTTCGTTGACGGCGTCGGCAGCCCACTCGCCAGACTTGAGTGCGAGAAACACTCCCGAAGAATAAACCGGATCGAGGAAACCGAAGGCGTCACCGACGAGAACCCATCCCTGACCGGCGACTTGTTTGGAGCGATACGAGAAGTCTTTGGTTCCGTAGTGTTGAGTAATTCGTTCGCTGTCTTCGATTCGTTTTTTGACGGCGGGGCAATTCTCGACTTCTTCGGCAAAAATTTTGCCGTGGTCCGCGCCGCGTCCTTTGAAGAGGTATTCCAGAGTCGACACGACGCCGACGCTGACGATGTCATTGGGGAGTGGGATGTACCAGAACCATCCTAGCTTGCCGTTGAGTTGGAGGACAAGCGTGGCTCCTTCGTCGAGTCCCGGGTCGCGATGGGCTCCTTTGAAGTATGTCCATACCGAAGCGTTCTTCAGGACCGGGTCAGCTTCGCGAAGTTTCAGGCGGTTGGCGATTATAGAACTTTGGCCAGTCGCGTCGATGACGACCTTCGACGTGATTTCTTCTTCGCGTCCGTCGGGCGATCGAACCTTCACTCCTGTGGCCCGGTCGCCATCGAAGAGGACATCCAGGACCCGAACACCCATGTGAACTTTGGCTCCCTGGTCGCGAGCGTTCTGGATCATCATATCATCGAAGTCCTCGCGAACGACTTGCCAGGTCTGAGAGCATTCGTGCGGGTTATTGTCGAAGAAGTAGAACGGTTGCGATTCCTTTCCACTATCGCTAACGAATTGAACACTGAATTTTTTCGTGAAGCAACTTCCCTGGAGCTTTTCGAGCAACCCGAGGCGACGAAATGTCCAGTAAGTCTCCGGCATCAATGATTCACCGACCTGAAAGCTGGGTTTCGGGTCTCTTTCGAAAAGTTGCACGCTGTGACCTTGTTGGGCCACCAACGTAGCCGCCGTTGCTCCGGCTGGCCCTCCACCAATCACGATTACGTCGCAAGTTTTCGAGATGGTTTCAGTTCTCGCAACCATGTTGCGTTATCCTTTCCGAACATTCGTGTGGACATCTAAACTCGATCAATGAGGAGTAGTGATCGAGGGAATTTTATATTAGCCACATCATAACCGCAGGGCGTCGCAGGTGTTAACGCCTTGTCGATATGATAGGTGGAGATTTTTCAAGATGCCACGTCGAGATGGCGTTTGGGGTGGGTTTGGGGTGAACAGGAGAATTTTTCTAAGGCCTAGAGCGGTTCCCGCTTGCGTTGGGGACAATTCAAAGTCCCTCGCCCCGCTTGCG
>CAYYUU010000483.1:0-6165 GCA_964474955.1 uncultured Alcaligenaceae bacterium
GGATGCTTTCATGGTAACTACCGAACTCGGTGCGTGCGAGTGGTTCGTCTGGGATTTGCGCCGGAGTAACCTCATCGACCGCGGGCAACTCGACCAAATCGTTAGCGAATTCCTCCAAACCAACCCACGAGCAGAACCACCGGCCTTGGCCGATTACCTCGTTTCTCAGGGGATCATCAGCCAGTTCCAGGCCGAACGACTCTTGCAAGGCAAGACCCAAGGTTTCGTCCTCGGACCGTTCACGCTCATGGACGCCATCGGGATGGGTTCGATGGGAACGGTCTACAAGGCCGTCTCCAAGACCGACGGCAGCTGGTATGCCGTCAAAGTCCTACCTCGTCGGAGCATGTGGAACGTCCGCATCGCTCGACGAAAGGTCCGGGCGTTCGAGAACTGTCAACACCCGGCCGTTGTTCCGTTCGTCGATGTCGGGACGGCCGGCGGAATGCATTACCTCGCGTGGCCGTTCGTCGACGGTGAGTCCCTCGACAAATACGTCGAACGCGTTGGTCCTCTTTCTCCCGCCCAAACGGCCGACCTCGCGTTCCAGATGGCCGAAGGTCTCGAAGTCTGCCACCAACAAGGACTCTTCCACGGGTTGTTTAAGCCCTCGAACGTCATGATCGGCTCGGAAGGCGAAATTTCCATCCTCGACTTTGGGATCGGATGTTTGCTCGCCGAAATGGACGACGAAGGCAACCTGATGGACACCATGTCCACGTCGAACTCGGTCGTGAGCGGCTTGTATTGTGCCAGCCCCGAGTCGATCATGGAGCCGACGAACTTGAATGCTTTGGGCGACCAGTACAGCCTCGGATGCGTCATCTACTTCTGCCTTGCGGGTCAATACCCTTTCTCCGATGGAACGGCCGCCGAGTTGATGATGGCTCATCAGTTCAAGGACCCGACGCCGCTTTCGGAACTCAATCCGAACACGCCGCCCGACCTGCTCGAGGTTGTCGATCGACTCATGCAAAAGGTACCCGAAGCACGATACGGTTCGGCTGCCGAAGTCGTCGAATCACTCCGACCGCTGGCCGGACAAGGGACGGGCATGCGAGGCGAGCCTCCTGCAAGTCGCACGGCAAGCCCCCAACAGTTGCCCCTTTCGTCGCCGGGCCGCGAAACTCCTCCGTTCGGGGGGACGCCACGAGAGCAAATCGGGGCACTGCCCGACGTGCGTGGGAACGGCGCGGGTGGGCAGGGACAGCCAACGCGAGAAAGTCGTCCAGCCCCGAGGCTTCCGGCCCGACCCGCCATTCCGACTCAATCCCAGGTACACAAGCCCGACTTGCTTTCCCAATTGCCAGCTCGGCAGCCTGCCGGACGCTCCAGCGGGCAAGAGACCATGAAAATGCCTCGCGTTGGTGGCGAAACGGCAGCCGTTCCTCGTGTTCCCAACTCGGACCCGAACATCGTTCCCGGTCAGGATCGCCAAATCCCAGGCGGCGTCGAAAGCGCCCGGCGAAGTTGGGAAGAGAAGCTCGGACCGATCGGGATCGCCGTGGGTGCCACGATCGCCGCCGTCTTGGCTTGGTTGGTCGCCTCGCGGTTGTTCTAACGGAACCGATCCTCTCGTGGATTGGCCCATAAAAACAGACGAGGCGGAATGACAACTGCTCAAGCGTTGTCGTTCCGCCTTGTGTCTTTTCCGGATGACAACTCACTCGCCTTCCGGTATGCTTCTGCGCGGAGGTTCGCCCGCAGGCGTGTTGGAGCAACAGGGCCGCGAGGGTAATTCTACTGCTCTTGCCCCATTACGGTTCTCCCGGCTCGCTCTCGGACAGTTCTCGACGCAACCACGCGCGGGCATACGTCCAATCTCGATTGGCCGTGGCCAACGAGATGTCGAGCACTTCGGCAGCTTCTTCCAACGTCAACCCGACGAAATATCGGAGTTTTACGATTTGGGCCTTTCGCTCTTGTTCGGCGCTCAATTTCTCCAGCGCTTCTTCGAGGGCCAACAATTCGTCGTCCTTCTGCGGGCCTTCGATCCGTCCAAGGTCCGCACCGACCCGATCCACCTCTCCCCCCGCCTTGACCCGTCTCTTGCGACGGGCGTTGTCGACCAAGATTCGTCGCATCGCTTCGGCCACGGCCATAAAAAAATGGCCGCGATGGTCCCACCTTTGCTCGTCCGACTTCGTCACTCGCAAATACGCTTCGTGAACCAGTGCCGTCGCTTGCAACGTCTGCCCGGGAGCTTCCCTCGCCAGTTTTGCAGACGCCAGCCGCCGCAAATCTTCGTAGACTGCAGGAAGGAGCTGTTTGGCCGCCTCCTGGTCACCTTCGTTCATGGCCTTGAGAATTTGTTGAATGTCGTTGTTCATGGCGCAGAAAGAACGCTCGAAAAGGTGATGAAATAAGATGCCAAAGGAACGGGAACTAAATGCTGCTATTCTATCGAACAATGGACGTTCGAAAATTACGAATTTGAGACAGCGGGTCATCGCGAACATCGCACCGACGGAGCCCACCGATGAATTCAGACCGATGGCAAAGCACCTCCAACATCTCGGCCATGCTGCGTTTTATTTCCCAACGGATTTCGGCTCGGAAATTTCGCTTGTTTTGTTGCGGTTGTCTGCGGTCGGAGTTGGTGTGGCCGTTTCTCGTGTCCAGGAGTAGTCGCCGAGCCGTCGAAACGGCCATGCGATTCGCCGACGGTCTCGCGGACAAGGGCGACCTCCAACAAGTCCAACGACCCGCCGGGAACGTCAGCTTCCAGGTCCAGTTGCAAGACAACCTTCCCGCCATCCAGGCAGCCGGGCTCGCGTATAACGTGACGTACAGCGATAAATACCTCATGAGTGCCCTACGCCGAGGTTGGGTCATGCCGAATCTTTCCCTTGGTGGAAAAGAGAACGAAGTCTACGCCAGGCTCCTCCGCGACGTCGTGGGCGATCCATTCCAGCCGCCCTCGCTTGAGCCCGCGTGGTGTACCGATACGGTTCATTCGATCGCGACGAAAATATATGACGACATGGACTTTTCCGAAATGCCAATTCTGGCGGATGCCCTCGAAGAAGCTGGATGCGATGAGCAACCGATTTTGGACCACTGCCGCCTTGACGATTCCCATGTCCGAGGGTGCTGGGTGCTGGACATGATTCTGGGGAAAGAGTGAACCCGATCACGAGACGTTCCAGAACAGGCGTGGTGAGCCTTCGCTTCGCTGAGGCTCGCTTGCCCCCCACCTACCGACGACGACCCACCGAAATCCGGACACTCTTTTATCTGGTGTTCCAAGTGTGCCGGATACTTCCCACGCCGAACACTTCGAACGAAACTCACGAGGGATCAGGTCCGCCGAATGTCATTCGGTGCTGTCCTCGTTCACGGTCTTCGAGACCGGGATTGGCAAGAACCTTTGGATGCGCAAAGTGTACTCTCCGCTGGCACCAACGGTGACGGAGGAGGGATTGAATCCGTAGACTCGTTCGGCAACCAGCCCGTAGGCACTTTGGGACAACGTCAAGTGGCCAACCGACCCACCTTTTGGTGCCCGACTGGCCGCGAGAATGCGGTGCTTAGTCGTGTCCCACACCTCTATCTGAGGCCAAAAGGCTTCGCTGTGGAGTTCAAAACTGATCGGTTCTCCCTGACGAAATCGAACGAAGTGAAGTTGAGGCTGGACCTCACCCTGGCGTCCGCGAACGGCTCGCGAGAGACGGCCGCGAATCTCAAGTGGCTTGCCAGCTGGGACAGCAGGGTAAACCTTGACCGAATATTTCCCGATGCTCGTGCGTCGGGTCGTCGTCAGGACGATTCGATATTTGCGTGCTTTGAGGTTTCGTACCAACGGCAGATTTCTCTTGCGGTACTTCGTCACCCACCTGGTCAAGACCTTCCCCTCGGAGTCTTCGACCCGAAATTCAGGAACGAACTCACTCCGGATCTCGAACACGTAATCACCATCTTTGGGAAACGTAATTTCGTGGGTTTTGTGCGGATGCCTCTTGCCCTTGGAGTAGGGATCTAGTGGGTCGTTGGCCCTCAGTACGCCCCGAAACGTCGTGATCGGTTTGACGTCGCTCAAGGGCAACTTGTCGGTAAGCCTATGAACTTCACGGAAGTCTTGTACGCGGAGAGTGTACTCCCCGGTTCCATTCTTTTCCTCCGCGTCCGCTTGGAGAACGTACGTCTTGGTCACTTCCGGCATGATGATGATGGCCGAGTTGCGTCCTGGCCCGCTGTCCTCATCGAGGACCGTTTTCGCCTTCCTCTTCGTGCCCTCGCTGACCAACAGGAGCGGATTAAATGCCTCACTCTCAAGGGTGATCAGGTAAGCTCGCCCTTGCTTCAGCTTTACGACGTAGGATTGACTCCGCACCGCCATGGTGAGTTGACCCCGCGCGATCGCTTCTTTGGTTCCCCTCTGGAACTTGAGTTCCGGGCGATTCGGTCCGAATCCGTCGTCGAAAGCAGGGAGGTCCTTCCCACCGGAATCGAGAAACTCTTTGAGCAATCCCATCATGCGGGCAAGATCTTCTTTTTGTAGATTCTTCGGAGCGGTTTGGATGGTCTTGTTCAGGGCAAGCCAGAAGTCGTGAGCCTCTTGGCGTTCTTTGGCTGACAACAAGTGGCGTTTCGGTCCGACACAAATGTCCTGCAGTGCCTTCTCTTCTCGCCATCGCCTGAGAGTCGATAAGCTCAGACTCCGCCACGCGCTCTTTTTCCTCAGTTTTTGTTCGTGAAAGGGTAATCGAGGGACAAGCAACTTGAGAGCTTCGGTCCGAAGTTCCTTCGCGTCCATGGGTGTGATGTTGTCAACATCTCGCCCGAAGCCACTGGCCACACGTAACGACGCAATCGCCAGTAACTCCGCCGCATCGTCTTGCACATCTTTCGATCGTGCCATACGGTGAGCGCGTTGGAAACAGTTTCGGGCCTTGCGGTAGCGGTGCTGAAAGTTCAACGCGAACCACCCGAGTTTCTTCCACTCTTCCGCGGTGAGTTGCCCTTTGTTTTTCTCTTTCTTTTCCAACTCTGCCAATTCCTTGCCGTAGTCACGACATTCCATCTGCCCCACGAGAAGCTTCTTTTGGAGCGAATTGGCAGGGCCAGCTCTAACAGCAGCCTTCGCATAGTCCTTTGCGGCCAAGTCGAATTTTCCGAGGTGCTTATACGCATTCGCCTTGAGTGCGAGGGCCGAGACGTCGTCTGGATTTTTGGCCAGCGTCGTCTGCGCTCGGGTCAACAATTCGGGGATTTCGTTCCATCGCAATCGCCGGAAGCGATCGTCGGAAACATCGTTGCTAGCCTGGAGCATGTTCTGCTCTTCCGGCGTATTCAACATCTGGGCAATTCCCAGGAGGAGGTTCTGCTGGTCCGCCAAGTCCGGAGACTCCACCCCAGCGAGCGCGAAAGACACCAACATTGCTTCGCGGGTGAGTTGGCTTTCCCGCCGAGCGTTGGCAATGCGGAGGTGCTCCAAGGCGGATCGCGGATGGGTGACCTGAAGGGCCATACCCAACCTATAATTGATCCAGAAATCGCGCACGTTTTGCATGGCGGCCTTCTTGAGAAACGCGAGGGCGCTGGCGTTCTGCCCGTTGCGTTGGAGCAAGTCACTTAACAACGTGATGGTCTGAGACGAGAGGTTTTTGACCAGAGCCCCCGACACCAACTTGTTCAACTTTTTGTGGTCGAGCCAAGTTTTTTCTTGGCGGAGTTGGCGGAACCACTTCGTTTGGTTGTGGTCGGCTTCCGCAGCGATCCGCAATAGCTGTTTCCGAAGCGTTTTGGCTTTTCGTCGATCTTGCAGATAGAGCGTCACGAGCGCCCAGTCGTCGAGCGACGCGACCCACTGCTCCCGAATCGGCGAGGCCTTGATTTTGTCGATCGCCGCCTTTGGGTCATCCAAAGAAATCCCACGTTTTTCAAACTCAGCCTGATACGCCTTTGACGCCTTCTCATACGCTTGCTGTTTCGTGGCGTCAATCGCACGCCGATTGCGGATGTTGTCGAGAGCGAAAGCCGTTCGCATATCCTGCTGCGCCTTTTCGAGTTCTTCCTTCGCCTCCCAGAGTTGCTTCTCCAAGTCTGGAGCCGAAACACCCGCCAACGCAGCCTCCGCTCGCTCAAGATCCTTTTTCGCCTGGGTCAAATTGGCTTCCCACTGGTCTCTTTTCAACAACAGCTTGAAAACGCCTCGCTCAGGCT
>CAYYUU010000484.1:0-6164 GCA_964474955.1 uncultured Alcaligenaceae bacterium
CGAACGTGAGGTTCTTCGACGGTCTTCCCGATGCGGACTTGAGGAATGCCAGAGGCCACCTTTTCGAAGTCTGCGACGTTGTCGGGTGTGACTTCGACGATGAATCGTGATGGGCTTTCGGAGAAGAACTCGACGGGATCGGGTTCTTCGTCTTCGCACCCAGCCGGGTTGTCGACGTCGGCACCGACTCCGCCGGCGAAGGCCATCTCAGCAACTGCGACGGCGAGCCCGCCTTCGCTCAGGTCGTGGCAAGAGCGAACGAGTCCCTTTTGAATGGCTTCGTGCAACTTGGCGAACACCTTCGGAGCGACTTCTAAATCGACTTGCGGAATTGGTCCCCCCTCGAGTCCGTGGACCATGTGATAATGTGAACCACCCATTTGAGTTTGCGTCCGACCGAGCAAATATAAGACGTTCCCTGCGGCTTTCAGATCCATCGTGACGCATTTTCGCACGTCGGGAACTCGACCCATGGCACTGATCAAGAGGGTGGGCGGAATGACGATGTGGACTCCGTCACTGTGGAACTCGTTCTTGAGCGAATCCTTGCCGCTGATAAACGGCATGTTGTACGCCAACGCTACATCGCGACACGCTTCGGCTGCTCGGACCAAAGCTCCCAGCACTTCCGGACGGTCGGTGTTCCCCCACGAGAAATTATCGAGCAAAGCAATTCGTGACGGATCGGCTCCGACGGCCACGACGTTCCGAACGGCTTCGTCGATCGCAAGCGCCGCCATCTGATATGGGTCGAGATCGCCATACTGCGGAGCAATCCCGCAGCCGATCGCAAGGCCAGACCACGAACCAAGAACTGGCATGATGACGGAGGCATCTCCGGGGCCATCTTCCTTCACCCCGACGAGCGGCTTGATGACCGTCCCCGCCTGGACTTCGTGGTCATACTGTCGAACGATGAACTCCTTGCTGCAGACGTTGAGGCTCCCGAGGATCTTCTTGAGCGTGTCGGTGTAGCCTTCGTTCTTTGGGAACGGAGGGCGTTGTTTGGGCGTCTCGGGTGCCTTCCAGGTTGCTTGGCGAACGACGTCGGGTCGTCCGTCGTGGAGGAACTTCATCGAGAGGTCGCCGACTGGCTCGCCCTCGTAGAACAAACGGAGCTGGCCGGTCGCTTCGAATTCGCCGATGATTGTCGCCTCGACGTCTTCCTTGTCACAGAAGGCTTTCAGCAAATCCCAGTTGGATTGTGGGACCGACAGGATCATTCTCTCCTGGGCTTCGGAAATCCAAATCTCGGTATACGAGAGCCCTTCGTATTTCAGAGGGGCCTTTTCGAGATCGACGCGAGCGCCGAGTTTTTCGCCCATCTCCCCCACTGCCGAACTGAAGCCGCCCGCACCGCAATCGGTGATCGCGTTATACAACTCCTCGTCGCGAAGCTCGAGGATCACGTCGAGCATTTTCTTTTCCATGATGGCGTTGCCGATCTGGACGGCACCACCGCTGATCTCTTCGGACTCGGACGTCAGACCTTCCGACGAAAACGTCGCTCCGTGGATGCCGTCTCGGCCCGTGCGTCCACCGACGGCGACAATCAGGTCTCCGGCCTTCGGTTCCTTGTGAACGCGGTCGACGGGTATGATTCCGACCGTACCGCAATAAACGAGCGGATTGGCCAGGTATCGCTCATCGAAACAGACGGCCCCGTTGACGGTCGGAATTCCCATCCGGTTTCCGTAGTCGCGGACGCCGGCAACGACGCCGTCCATGACTTTGCTCGGATGCAGCACGCCGGGCGGAAGTTGGTCAGCGGGAAAGTCTGGCGGGGCGAAACAAAAGACGTCGGTGTTGCAAATCGGTTTCGCCCCGAGTCCGGTGCCGAGCGGGTCGCGAATCACTCCGCCGATGCCGGTGTTGGCTCCGCCGTATGGCTCGATGGCGGACGGTCGGTTGTGCGTCTCGACCTTGAAGCACGCATGGAACTTATCGTCGAACTCGACGATTCCGGCGTTGTCCTCGAACACGCTGACGCACCAGTCGTCCTCGCCGAGGTTTTCGCGAATTTGTTGTGTTGCGCCGAAGATGGTTTCCTTGAGCAAGTTGTTGATTCGACGTCCATCGAAATCGATCGAACCCTTGAGTGTTTTGTGCGAACAGTGCTCCGACCACGTCTGAGCTATGGTTTCGAGTTCCACGTCAGTCGGGTCGCGATCGAGTTCTTGATAGTGCATCTGGATTTGCTGCATCTCGGCGAGGTTCAGGGCCAGTTGACCATCGCGGCTCAGCTTCTCGAGTCGTGTGTCGTCGAGTTATCGCAGTGGCACTACAACTTTTTAGAACCTGTAAGTTTTGCTGAAAGTCATATGTTAGAGCTTTAGGCCGCCTTAATTGATTTTTTAGATGGCGTAGGTCGCCAACACCTTTCGCAAATACTTGAAGACTTGCTCGTCCCTGGTTTCATCGTTGAGCATGTAACGCCGATACGTCTTGACCGACGAGAGCGAGACGCCGAGGTCGCGAGCGGCATCAAGCACGCTTTGCGAAACGGGGTCGGTAACTCCGGGCTTGAGCAACACCGTCCACATCAAAAGACCTTCCAAATCCCAGTCCCTGGTGAGCGGATGGATGTTGCCGTCTTCGACGATCGGATCGACCAATAACTCGTCGTGGAGGCGTTCGACTTGTTCCTGAGCGTCGTCTCCTTCGAGTTCCAGAAGATATCCGCGAGAAGCTCCGAGCAAGACGTCTTCGGCTTGTGGCAATCCGGCCTGTCCTTTGGTCAGAAGGGCGTATTCTTTCCAGACTCGTTGCAAATCCATGTTGTCGCTGTGTGGGCGGATGTCAATTTCCCAAAGCATCTCGGACCTTCTTCCCTTCAGTGAGTAATTCGGAGAGTCGTTCTGCGTCGTCTTGATCGAGAGCTTCGCGGAACTGCCCGATTCGTTCTTCGAGGCCGCCGAGTTCGGCCAACACGGACTCTTTGTTGTGTTGGAAAATACCCTTCCAAATGGTCGGACTGCTGGCGGCGATTCGTGTCGTGTCGCGAAACCCTGCGGCCACGAGGTCATAATATTCCGGAGGCAACAGACCCGCGAGGGCAGACGCCATAAGATGCGGCAAGTGGCTCGTCAAGGCTACCGCCTTGTCGTGATCGTCTGCCGCCATGATTCGGACGTTCGAACCGAGGGCCATCCAAAACGCCGAGACTTGCTCGACTTTCTCAGCGGGGGTCTGTGAGTACGGACTCACGATCGTCAGTCGGTCCTGGAACAAGTCGGCGTTGGAATGCTCGACGCCTTTCTTTTCGGAACCAGCGAGCGGATGCGATCCGACGAAATGGACACCATCAGGCAGCACGCCATCAAGACCGGCCATGATCTTACCCTTGGTGCTTCCCACGTCGGTCAGAATCGTGTTCGCCGTGCAATGATCCGCGACGTCACGTACGAGATCGACAATCGTGTCGACCGGAGTGCAAACGATGACGAACTTCGAAGACCTGATGGCTCGCTTGAGATCGGTCGTGCCCTCGTCGATGACTCCGAGTTGCTGGGCCAAGGCCAACACTTCGGGCTCGCGGTCGACGCCGACGGCTCGACGAACTATGCCGCGTCGACGTGCGGCGAGTCCTACCGAACCGCCGAGGAGTCCGATACCAACCACCAGGAGACTATCGAGCATGAGGGTGCCTTTCGGCAGGATGTCTATTGGCCGGAGCAGAGAATACGAACGGATTTCGCGCCGGGTAAATTATACAGGAAGAAGGGAGAGGAGTGGTGAGGGGAAGAAGGCGGGAAGGAGTTGGGAGTTTGGATTGTGGGAGTGGTTCCGACATTGAACGCAAAAGGAAAGACAGAAGACAACCAACAATAAATACCAAAGCGGCAGCTTCGCTGCCGCAATCCAAAACAAAACAACCCGAAGCGCAAGCGAGGAATCCGAAAATACCAAAGCGGCAGCTCGCTGCCGCACTCCAAAACAAAACAAAAGAAAGACAACGGCACACGGAGTGTGCCTACTACTAAAAACCTTACACCTTGGTCGGGTCGACCTTGTCCGGATCAACGCCGAGGTCCTTGATGGTCTTCTCGACATCGACGGCATGGAGTTGGCCGCGCTTGCACAACTCATAGAGCGTGGCGATGACGATGCACTCGGCATCGACTTCGAAGAATCGACGCAACGCTTCGCGCGTTTCGCTGCGGCCAAAGCCATCGGTCCCGAGGCTCACGATCCCGCCCGGAACCCAAGGGGCGATCGAGTCGGGCATGACCTTCATATAATCGCTCGCCGCGACGTAGATTCCTTCGTTCTCGCGAACGACTTTTTCGAGATAGCTCACGCGAGGCTCCTGGGTCGGGTGGAGGCGATTCCAGCGTTCGGCGTCGAGGGCTTCGCGTCGCAACTCGGGGTAACTCGTGACGCTCCAGACGTCCGCCGCGACGTTGTACTTTTCGGCCAGGATTTGTTGGGCCTTGAGTGCTTCGTTAAGCATCACCGTACTTCCGAGAAGATGAATCTTCTGCGAAGGGCCGCCATTTGTCTTGGGTGCTTCTTTGAACTTGTACATTCCCTTGAGGATGCCATCGACGACCGGATGAGCGGCGCGGGCGCTGGTGCTCGGGAATTGTAACTTGTCGAGTCCGGGCATCGGCGGCATGGCGTAGTTTTCGTTGCCCACGGTGATGTAATAGAAGATGTTCTCGTCTTCCTGGTACATCCGTCGCAGACCGTCCTGGATGATCACGGCGAGTTCGTAAGCATACGCGGGATCGTACGCGGCGATCGTCGGCACGGTGGAAGCTACGAGATGGCTGTGGCCGTCTTGGTGCTGGAGACCTTCGCCGTTGAGCGTCGTGCGGCCCGCCGTTCCGCCAACCAGGAACCCGCGACAACGGCTGTCGGCGGCGGCCCAAATCAAATCGCCGATTCGCTGGAACCCGAACATCGAGTAGTAGATGAACATCGGAATCATCGCCAGACCTTGCGTCGAATACGACGTGCCTGCGGCGATGAACGACGACATCGAACCGGCTTCGGTGATGCCCTCTTCGAGAATCTGGCCCTTCGTGTCTTCGCGATATCGGGTCAACGTTTGGTAGTCGACCGGTTCGTACAGCTGGCCGATGCTCGAGTAGATTCCGAACTGGGTGAACAATCCCTCCATCCCGAACGTTCGGGCCTCGTCGGGGATGATCGGGACGACGTGTTTGCCGATCTGTTTGTTCTGCAACAGTGCCTTCAGGATGTTGACGAAGACCATCGTCGTCGACGCTTCTTTCCCCTCGGACCCCTGGAAGAACATTTTGAAATTTTCGAGAGTGGGGACGTCGAGCTTGGAATAGTCTTTGTTGCGGGCAGGCAACGCCCCGCCGAGTTGTTCTCGGCGTTGCTTCATGTATTCGATTTCGGAGCTGTCTGCGCCGGGCTTGTAGAACGGCGTCTTGGCGACTTCGTCGTCGGAAATCGGAATCGCGAATCGCGATCGGAATTCGATGAGTTCCTTGTCGTTGAGTTTTTTCGCCTGGTGGGTGATGTTCTTTCCTTCGCCGGCTTCGCCCAGGCCGTAACCCTTGATCGTTTTCGCCAAAATGACGGTCGGTCGTCCGGTCGTGTTGACGGCCGCTTGGTAGGCCGCGTAAACCTTCGCCGGATCGTGGCCACCGCGACCGAGTCGTCGGAGTTGGTCGTCGGAGAGGTGATCGACGAGTTTGCGCAGCTCGGGATATTTTCCGAAGAATTGCTCTCGCACGTAATCGCCACCTTCGACGGCCAGTCGTTGGTATTCGCCGTCGACTACTTCTTCCATTCGGCGGACGAGAATGCCGTCGCGGTCGTTGGCGATGAGCGGGTCCCAATCGCTTCCCCAGATGACCTTGATGACGTTCCAGCCAGCGCCGCGAAAGACGCCTTCGAGTTCCTGTATGATTTTGCCGTTGCCGCGGACTGGTCCGTCGAGCCTTTGCAAATTACAGTTGATGACCCACGTCAAGTTGTCGAGGCGTTCGCGCGAAGCCACCGTCACACACCCGAGGACTTCCGGTTCGTCCGTCTCGCCATCGCCGAGGAAGGCCCAGATCCGTTGCTTCGAAGTATCCTTGAGGCCGCGATGCTGGAGGTATCGATTGAAGCGAGCTTGGTAAACACTCATGATCGGGCCAAGGCCCATCGAGACGGTCGGGAACTGCCAGAAATCGGGCATCAGC
>CAYYUU010000485.1:0-6153 GCA_964474955.1 uncultured Alcaligenaceae bacterium
GGTCCAACACGGGTTCGTGGCCCGGGGCGTGCCGACGTCCAACGCAAGTGAGCAACTGGCCAAGTCGTTGAACAACCCCCTCGACACGTTGGATTCGGAGGACCCGTTGGTGGTCACGGTCGATGGAGCGGACGAAGTCCAGACGGAGACCCTCGACGCCATCAAGGGCTGGGGCGCTGCCCTCGTCCGCGAACGCATCGTGGCAGCTGCTTCGGAACGACAAGTTCTCCTCGTCACGAAGGAGAAACTGGTATCTCAACTCGGCCAGCGTGGCCGTTTGCCGGTCGAAGTGATCCCCTTTGCGGCACCATTCGTGATTCGCCAGATCCAGAGGTTACCCATTCCGCTCAGTCCGACCGTTCGCGGCGGACAAGCCCCTCTTGTAACAGACAACGGCAACTGGCTCGTCGATTGTCATGTCTCTGGCCTATCCAACCCACGCGAAGTGGACAAGATGCTAAGAGACATCCCCGGAGTTGTGGATACGGGTTTGTTTCTGGGGACGGTGTCGATGGTGTTGGTGGCCGAAGGTGAAGAAATTCGAGAGTTGCACCGCGAACAATAGCAACTTCGACCGAGTTCAAATTCCGTACTCAAAATACTCAAAAATCTCCAGAACTCATTTTTGAGTATTTTGAGTACGAGTTTTCGACCTTCCGTTCGAAAAACGCATCTTCTGAAAATGTTCCCGGAGGTGTCAACCAGCGTCCACAAAACCCACAAAACCCTCTGACATCGAGGTTTTGTGGATTTTGTGGACGCAAATTCCCTCGTTTCCAAAACTACAGGGAATCGCACGTTCCTTGCGGGCCTACCGCATCACCGTTTTACCGAAACACCGTGATCAGCAACAACCGCGACGTCCAAACGAGCTGCGTACGCTCGGCGGTCGTTATCTTGCCACGCTTGATGATTCCGGCCAGATTGGCTTCGATACCTTTGACGTGTTTTCGACGTGCTTTCGTCAAAGGAAATAGCTTGGGATTGTCCAGCGCTCGCTTCAGTAGGGTGTGAATCGTCTTGACCTCTTCCATGTCCTTCAAATCTGGTTTTTTGTCCCAGACGGGTACTTCCTTATCGTTCGCCAGGCGAAACGTGAGTTTGCCGATCCACGCGGAAATCTTTCGGAGCCGGTGATAGTCGATGCGGTCGGGCAAGTCGGTGGGCTGGTGGTAGTCGCTGTGCTGGCCCGTGGAGAAAAACAAGAACGGAATCTTTTTATCCCGAAACGGCCCGTAGTCGCTTCGCGTGCCGATGATGTCCGCGCCCATTCTCCCAATCTTGAGTCCTTTCTCCGGCGCGACCCTGGTGATTAAATGCCGGAGTCGCTTAGCGCTCTCACTCCCTAACACGAACACATACTCATCCATCACATTGGCCATCGACCGCCCGAGCATGTCGGCCGTCGCAAACGCCTTGAGCTTCTTGATGTCGAGAGGCGGATGTTTCGCGAAGTGTCTGGACCCGAGCAAGCCAACTTCTTCGAGGTCGAATGAGACAAAGACGATCGTTCGTTTGGGACGTTTTTTCGCAAGTGCAAAATGTTCGGCGACTTCCAAAAGCATTGCGACGCCGCTGGCGTTGTCGTCGGCACCGGGCCAAAACGTTTTCCCTCTGTTTCCGAGGTGATCGAAATGAGCACTCAGGACGATCCATTCGTCTTTGAGCTTTGGATCCGAACCGGGCAAAATCGCGCCAACGTTCTTGCCGGCGAACGTTCTCTTCAACTTGTCTTGTTTCTTCCGAAGGTAATTCGGTATCGGCTGAAAATACGATTTCCCGAAGGCCGGCTTGAGGCCCATGTCCTTGAACAACTCGGCAATGTGCTTGGCCGCCCTCGCGGCTCCGGGGCCTCGCCGACCAAGAAACTCTTTCGACGCTAGCCGATACACGTGGGCTTTGAGTTCGTTCACCTTGATTTCGTGCGACTTTTCGTTCTCGATGGCCTTGAGGGATTCGGGCAGATCAAAAGGCACGAGTGCCGCTACCAAGAAGGGGAAAAGAGAGATCATCGAATTCCTTCCTCGTCGCTTCGCGATTGGGGATCGGGCTCGTCCATTGGGCTCTGAGTATCCTATAGGAAAAATCCACTCAGGACGACGCCCTTCCCCTCCATCCTGTGCTTATCGCGAGACGAGGCGTGTCGAACGAATAAACAAGTTATATGCACCTGTTCGTCTCGCGTTCAAACTGGTCGCGATGACTCGGTACGTCCCGGTTCGCTTTGGCCGGAACACAATGCGGGAGTGCCTGCCGAACGCATCATCGTTGCGGTCGAGGATTCGCTTCCTCGAATCCTGCAACACCAGATAGGCGTCGAACGCGCTGCTCGTCAACTCAATCGTGTAAGCGCGACCAGTCTGGAACGTGAAGACGTGTACGTCATAGTATTTGTTGCGATTCACAAAGTCTCCACGGCTCAACACACCACGGCGAGGATTCGTCGAACCATTTGGTTGTGGTTTCGGTCGCGGTTTCGGTCGGACGGGCGTGGATCGCACCGCTCCCAACGATAGCGAATAGCGTCCCGTGGCACGTTCCTTGAAAGACGTGACGATAAAACGATATTGCCCAGAACGCGAGGCCGTAAACGTCACTCGGGAATGCTTCCGACTACCTTTGTAATCGTCATTCGAGCCCACCGCGGTGGTGCCACGCTCGACGTACAAATACGGATCGAAATCTTGACTCACCAGGTCCACGACGTACTTTCTTCCGCCAATAAGATTCGCAATGTAGATGTCGTAATATTTCTTCTTGCTACTGATACCGTCTGACGACGAAAGCGCCCCTCCGCGAGGTGAACCAACCGCGATGCCCAAGACCGAGACTCTATTTGTTGGTTTTGGTTTGGGCTTCGGTCGAGGCGACGGGGTGGACGTCCATGCGGCACTCAATTGGTAGCTTCCAGTCTCCGACTTTCCGAAGGACGTCACGGTTACCACATACGTTCCAGTGGCAGGTGCTTTATAAACAATCCGAGAACGTCTCGTGCTCTTGTAGTCGTCGTTCGAAGCTATTCGTTTTGTGCGAGAACCCAGACGTAGATAGGTATCGAAGTTCCCTTTCAAGTCGAAGGTATACGATCGTCCTCCGGTGAGACGGACAAAATACTCGTCGAAATACTTGTCTTTCCTGTCCTTCGAATCCGACGACGTGAGTTCCCCGGAACTCGTTGTTCCGATGGCGATCGTCTTCGGCGAGGCTGGCTTCGTCGATCCTGAAGTTCCGGCGCGGGCGACGAGTGTATAGGTCCCGGTCGCATTCTTCTCGTAGGCAGTCACAATGAGATAATGTTTGCCGGTGGAAGTTGGTCGGTAGGTGATCTGGGAAAGTCGCGTATTCCCCTTGTGGTCATCGTTGTAACTAACTTGTTTGCCGCCCGCGTAAAGGCGCAGATACGTGTCGTAGTTGCCCTTCAACTGGAAGGTATACGTTCGGCCCGATTTGAGTTCGGCAACATAGATGTCAAAGCGTTTGCCTTTTTTGCTGAGTGGATCAGACGTCGACAACGATCCGGATCGCATACCACCGACGGCGATGGAAGGGAAGCGGAATTTTGTCGTCGTCCCCGACGTCGATTCGACCGACGTGGACAGTCGGTAGTCTCCCGTCGTTCCCTTCGCGTACGACGAAACGATCAGACGATAGACTCCATCTTTGCCAGGACTATACACCATTCGCGAATGCCGCCTTTCGCCCTTGTAGTCGTCGTTGAAGGCAACTCGCTTCGAGTCGTGGGAGAGATGCAAGTATGTGTCAAAGTTGCCCTTGAGGTCGAAAACGTACTTCTTTCCGCGTTCCAGCCGGACGAGGTACGTGTCGTAATATTTGCCAGTCGAGGGACTCCACCCGTCGCGGCGACTCAGTTTGCCCGACGCCGACCGACCGATCCTCAGCCGATATGTCCGATCCGTTTTCTTATTCGCCACGTTGGGGCCGAGTGGTCGATCGTCCACGACGTTGTTGGTTCCCTTCTTCCAAATAATGACAAACGCCCCATGTCGGATAGTAACCCAGGGAGAAATTGGTCGGTCCAGAACTCGGACACGCGATTTGTAGGCAACCGACTGCCATTTCAACGCCATGTAAGGAAACGACACTTTTTCGCCCTTGAGTACGGCGATGGCGGCTTCTTTCGCCGCACGCAATCCCCGTTTTTGCAACCACGCCTGGACGTATTTCAACTCCTCGAGCGATTTCTTCTGAACTTGTTTCATCACGCCTTTCAGATTCGCTCCTCCGGTGAGGACGCCGACAACGGCCCATTTCCCAAGGCGTTCGGAAGAGGCCCAGTGCACGAATTTCGGAGAGGCAAAATAGACGTTTTCTTTGCCGTACCGCTTTTCGTACGATCGGCGAATCGTTTTGTACTCGATGTCATGTTCCCGCTTGATGACGTCGAAGTTCGGAATTTTTCGCAACAACACATCCCAGTCGCCGTCGATGATCTGTTCAATGTCGTCGAGGCTGAGACGGAGCGTACCAAGGTTCTTGCTGTAGGGCTGTCCGGCCACGTTCACGCCAATTCGACCGAGCGGAATTTCCGCCGTCCCCCGTATTTGATTGTTCCGTAGGCTGTAAGAAAATCGTCCCGTGGCCCGCGTGCTCGCGGCGATGTCCACGTCATCGCCGAGACCGAACGGCGGACTCCATCTGCCCCACCTGTGGGCCGCGCGAATCTTGAGCGTTCCTCGAATCTCGAGTTTCGCGAGGTCGGCGACGAAACTGTCGAGCGATACACTACTGCGATTGCCCGGCAGAATTCGATCGATGGCGCTCACGATTTTCTTGGCCGTGGGCGTGTCTCGCAAGTCAATGGTTTTATTTGGTAGCTGGGCAACGGCCTGAGCGTTCCAGATGCCTATGACAAACAAAGCGATACCGCAACGGGACATCAGTCGCCTCCGAGGTGTGAAGTTTAAGGTGAGTTTTGATAGTGTACGTTATGAATCCGCACACATTGGGGTGAATTTGGGGAAGAAGCGGAAAAAGTTTTGGATCGGCGTTTGCACGCCTCGTGTGGAAATGCTGTTTAGGAAATGTGAGGAAGCCGCCCGGTTGGTGGGATTAGTTGCTTTTCGCTGCGCGAAAAGTTCTTCGTCTTTTCTGACTGTTCGCCCGCAGGCGAAGCCTGCAAAGCAAAGTGTCTGCACGCGAGAAAAGCAACTATGTCAGACACAAAAAATCCGACACGCATTTATCCGAACGCTCGAATGACTCTCTTTTCTGGCCCTCAACTCTCGACCCTCAACTCTCAACCTTGTCACTGTTCCAGTTTCTTGTGTCGCAAGATGTGATGATAGTGCTGCGCGAATCGATGAGCTTCGTCGCGGACGTATTGCAACAAACGCAGAGCGGCGGCATGACGACTCAGCCGAATCGGTTCGCTTTCGCCGGGTTGAAAAATCTCTTCTTCCTTTTTCGCCAGAGAGATCAAGCACGGCGGTTCGATGTGCAAGATGTTGAACGCATCGAGAGCCGCGTTGAGTTGTCCTTTTCCGCCGTCGATCAACAGGATGTCGGGAAACGGTTGGTCTTCGTCCGACAACTTCTTGAAGCGACGCGTCACGACCTCTCGCATCGAAGCGAAGTCGTCGACCCCCTCAACGGTCCGAATCTTGTAGCGGCGATAGCCGGGCTTGAATGGCAAGCCATCGATAAACGACACGAGTGACGCCACGGTGTCTTCGCCCCCAAGATGAGCGATGTCCATGCCTTCGATGGTCCGCGGAGTTTTCGGCAGCCCGAGAACTTTCCGAAGCCCCCGCAGACCTTTCTTCGGATCGATCTGAAAGACTTCCGGTTGTACGTCCTTGTCGACTTCGCCGCGAAAACTGAGATTCCGCAGAGCCTTGATTTCATCCCGAATTCGGGCGGCCTTCTCGAAGTTCAGCTGCGAGCTGGCCTCCTTCATCTCCTTTTCCATCTTCCGGATGAGCTTGTCTTTCTTGCCTTCGAGGACCATCCGAAGCCCACGAATTTGCTTCCGGTATTCTTCCTTCGAGACGCGTAGATTACACGGCGCGGTACACTGATTGATGCTCGCCAGAATGCACGGTCGATACCATCGCCACCGCTCGTCGTTTTCTTCGATATCGAGGTTACACGTCCGGAATTTGAAAATCCTTTGCAGAACTTGCATCGCCGCAC
>CAYYUU010000486.1:0-6144 GCA_964474955.1 uncultured Alcaligenaceae bacterium
AAGGAAAAAACTTGGAAGCATCAAATCGATCAGAATCTCGGATTCGGTGGTGATAACGAAATCGATCTGATCAACAAAGAGATTGCCAAAGCCTGGAAGGAAAACAAGATCGTTCCTTCCGAACGATGTACCGACTTCGAATTCATCCGCCGAGCCTCATTGGACATCATTGGACGCATCGCCACGATCGACGAATTGAAAACGTACATGCGCGATCCGGAAAAATATCGACGGAGTCGTTTGATCGCGCGGCTGCTCAAGAGTGACGAATTCTCGCACAACTGGGCCAACATCTGGACCACGTTGTTGTTGACTCGGTCGGCCCCCGAGGTCACGCGAAAGCAAATGTATCTGTTCTTGATGGACGAGTTCAACAAGAAGAATCCTTCGTGGGCCGACACGGCCAAGGAACTCATCAGCGCGACGGGCAAGAGCAACGAAAAGGGACAGGTCAACTTCGTGCTCATGCACATGGGCGAGCAGATCAAGAACAAGGACGGCCTTGGCCGATTCGACATGGTGCCCGTGACGTCGCGGACGATCAAGCTGTTCATGGGCTTGCAAATCCAGTGTGCCCAATGTCACAACCACCCGTTCACGGACCGTTGGCAACAACACCACTTCTGGGACATCAACGGATTCTTCCGTCAAGCCGAAGCCCCCGCAGGCCGTCCGCAATTTGTCGAACGCAAGAACAAGAAAAAGAAAAACCAGGTCATGCGGGGCAACTTCACCCTGAGTGATAACTCCAAACTAAACCGCGACGGATTGATCCCCTACGAGCCACGCAACGCGACGTTGAAATACACGTCTCCGCGTTTCATCGATCAGCCCCAAACGCGATTGCCCAAGGAGATCAAGAAGAGCCGACGAGAACTCCTGGCCGACTTTGTGACCAAGAGTCCGTTCTTCGCGAAGGCGTTCGTGAACCGAACTTGGGGCCATTTTATGGGAGTCAGCTTCACCAAGAACAACCCCGCTGACTTCGGCGAACACAACCCCGTTTCTCACCCCGAGTTGTTGAACAAGCTCTCGAAGAACTGGGCCGAAAAGTACAACCACGACCCACGACAATTGCTTTGGTGGATTTGTAATAGCGACGCGTACCAACTGAGCAGCATCGCAAACAAGACGAACGACACCCGCGACGCCGAACGGTTGTTCGCACGGACGCTCCTCAAGGCCATGACGCCCGAGCAGCTGTTCGAATCCGTCGTCGTAGCGACCCAACCGAAATTCACCAACAAGTCGGACGACAAAGATAAGGCTCGCGCGGCGTTCCTCGAACGGCTCGTCATCAACTTCGGCGACGACGAGGGGAACGAACAGACGTTCAACGGAACCGTCGTCCAGGCTTTGCTCTTGATGAATAGCAAAGAGATCAACGACGCCATTCGGATTCCGGACAAAAAAGGGACTGGCTCCGGGACGCTGGCCACGGCCCTCAAGCAGCGAACGTCCGAACAGCAACTCACGTATCTTTATCTCGCGGCGCTGAACCGACCTCCGAGTAAGGCCGAGACTCAGAAGATTCTTCGCAACCGAAACATGATCCTGTTGCCGGGAGTCCGCCAACCACGGAACGCCCAAGAAATGTATCGGTTCCGGGCCGAATACTTCCAGGACATTTTCTGGGCGTTGCTCAATAGTAGTGAGTTCTACTTGAACCACTAACAGCTCAGAATCGAGAACTTATTCCTTGCGAGAGTTCCAAACTTAGATCTTTGACGGGACGGAGATTGTATTTTCTCCGTCCCGTTTTTCATTTCTTGCTTTGGGCCGACACCACAGTCGATCCAGAATCACTCGCGGAGCAAATCACCAACATTCCCTTTCGGCCCTTCCACCATCACATTACAATATCCACATTCGACGGATCGTCCTTTCAAATCGGAAGTTGCGTGATGAAAACCAGTCCAAGTAACGTGGTCGGAATCGATCTGGGCACCACGTTCTCGGCCATTGCGACCCTGGATGATCGGGGCCAAGCGACCACCATTCCCAACCGGGAAGGCGAAATGCTCACCCCGAGCGTCGTCCTGCTTGACGAAGGCGGAGCGATCGTGGGCCAGCCTGCGCGAGAAGTAGCCCTGGAGTTGCCCGACCGAGTCGCGAGCCTGATCAAACGTTCGATGGGGTATTCGAAATATTCTCGCCCGTTGATGGGACGGGATTTTCGACCGGAAACGCTCTCGGCAATTATTCTTCGCAAGCTCATCTCCGATGCCGAACTCCGCATTGGTCCGATCGACAAGGCCGTCATCACGGTCCCCGCGTACTTCGACGACACACGCCGCAAGGCCACTCAAGACGCGGGCCGGATTGCCGGACTCGACGTCGTCGACATCATCGACGAACCCACGGCGGCGGCCCTCGCGTATTCCTTCCAAGAACCTCGCGGCGGTGGGCCTTCTGTCCTTTCGATGGGGATTAGCGAGACGCAGACTGTTCTGGTCTACGACCTGGGTGGCGGGACGTTTGACGTTGACCTTGTTCGATTGGCTCCGCGTCTATTCGAAACTCTGGGCGTTGATGGAGACGTCTTGCTTGGTGGTCGCGATTGGGACGAACGGATCGTCGACTACGTCGCGAAGAAGTTCATGGAGACACATGGGACCGATCCGCGAACCGATCCGCAATCCGCCGAGACGCTCTCCGAAGCCGCCGAACGAGCCAAAAAAACTCTTGGAAAGTTGACCCAGGCGAACATCACCTGTACGCACGGCGGAAAGATGCTGACCGTCTCGCTGACTCGCGAAGAGTTCGGATCCATCACCAAAGATCTGTTGATGCGCACACGATTGACGACGCAACAGGTCCTCAAACAAGCAGGCATAAGTTGGGGCGATGTCGACCGAATCTTAATGGTCGGCGGTTCGACGCACATGCCGATGACTAGCAACATGCTACAGGAACTCACGGGCAAAGTTCCCGACCGCACACTCGCCGTGAGCGAAGTGGTCGCTCGGGGAGCCGCCATTCATGCCGGTATCATCACAGCCCGTGAACACAAGACCGATCATGACTCCGGACTCGCTTCCGACTTGCAAGACGTGCTCGAACAGGTCATCGAAATTAACGTCATCTCCCATAGTCTCGGAATCGAGATCAAACTCAAGGACGAGCGAGTCAACGACGTACTCATCCCGAAAAATCGCCAACTTCCGACCGCCGCCAGTCGCGTGTACAAAACTGTAGTCGAGAACCAACCGCAAGTTCGCGTCAAGGTCCTTCAAGGCGAAGCTCCCCAAGCCGACGCGTGCATAAGTATCGGCGAATGTTGGATCGAAGGATTACCGCCAGACCTCCCGAAAAAGTCACCCATCCAGGTCCGTTGTAGCGTTGGCAGTAACGGCTTGATCGACGTCATGGCTCTAGACATGACCAGCGGCAAGATGGTCCAGACGGCAATCCATCGGAGCAGCGGATTGACCGAAGAAGAAATTATCAAAGAGGCCGAATGGGTTCGCCAGTTGACGGTCCAGTAACGTAGTAGGCACACTCGGAATGCGAAATTTATTTGTGTCCGGTTTTTTGTTTTGTTTTTGCTTTGGAGTACGTCAGCGAAGCTGACGCTTTGATAGTTTTGTCTTTGTCTTTGTCTTTGTCTTTGTTTTTGTTTTTGTTTCGGGACCGTCACGCTCCCACATTCCAACATCCAATCCGGACACTTACTTATTTCACATTCCCCGTATGCCGTGAACAGAAGTAGTAGGCACATTCAGTGTACCTGCTGCATTGGTCACGGCACACTCCGTGTGCCTACTACTTCTGGTCACGGCACACTCCGTGTGCCTACTACTTCTGGTTACGGCACACGGAGTGTGTCTACTACTTTTACCCCCCGCTCTCCAGCTCAGAAAAGACGTGGGACGTTTCTCCGTTAGGTGATATAAGAGAGGACCGAAGTCCTCTTTCGGAACCCATCGACCTACCGGAGAACAAGAGCAATGGAATCGATATCTCGACGCGAATTATTTGTCCAGGGCGCCAACGGCTTGGCCGTCGTTGGTGCAAGCAGCCTTCTGCTCATGGAAGGTGCCCTTCCGACCGAAGCCAGTGGCGACCTGGGAGACTACCAGGAAGTCCTCTTCCAGGAGCAGGAGCAAACTCGAATTCAGGTGCCCGGCAACAACGCTCGCGTGCCCGTTATGGGAAATGCTCGCCCGGCGAATTTCAATGCCACCGAAGACAACATCCTCGGGCCATATTACCGCGCCGGGGCCCCGTTCCGTGCGAAAGTCACTCCCCCTCTGGAACCGGGAACGGTCCTGTTAATCAGTGGTCGAGTTTGGGCGAGCAACACCCGACGTCCCCTCGCCCATGCTTTGTTGGACATTTGGCAAGCGAACGCACAAGGGCGTTACGACAACGATGATGCGCGACGTCCGCCTGCTCGGAACGTGTTCAAGAATCGAGCACGAATCATCACCGACGAAAATGGATATTACGAATTCGAAACGGTGTATCCGGGCAACTATCAAATTGGACGCAACGTTTGGCGTCCGGCCCACATCCATTATCTCGTCCGACACCCCGGTTATCGCCAACTCGTGACGCAACTCTATTTCCAAGGGGATCGGCATAATCGCACCGATGAGTTCATCAAGCGATCGTTAATCATCAACTTGCAACAGCAACAAGGCCCGAACAACACGACTTATAAGAAGGGTGTCTTCGACGTCGTGTTGGCTCCGGTTCCGCAACGCCGACAGCCACGTCAGCAAGGATCAATCTGAGAAATAGAGACAAGAGTCCAAAGAAAAATAGAATCACGGATATCCCAGATGCTATAGATAAAATTCATCTGCGGCATCTGGGATATCCGTGGTCGTTCGTTCTCTTGTCTCGCGACTACGGTTGTTGAGAATTATAAATCACTTGCAGATCTCGTTTTTGCGGATCAGCATCGAGCACTTTTTGTAAATACCCCAACACGAATTTCGCAATTTGGCCGAGTTCTTTCGCCGGATGCGCGAACGTGGCATACGTTCCAGATTTCCAATCCAGCAGATGAATCTCGGGACTCAACATGATGCCGAGTTTCCCCAACTGGCCGAGTGGCTCGTCCGAAAACGGATAGGCAGCGTTGATGCAGTCCCACGTCAGTTGTAGCCAGCGAGTTTCATCATCCTTGGCTTGGATAGTGATGCAAAAGTCGCGATTGCCTTGTTCGGCAGCGTGGATCGCTTGTTGAAGATATAATTCGATCGGCCCATCGGGAATCGCAACGAACTCGCCAGTATTTTGATCTCGCATGTACTTCACACCAGCCGGACCAGCGAGAAATGGGATAATATCCGGGTTGAGCGTGGCGACGGTGAGCACATTGTGGATGGCGTGGTTGTTGGGATCATCCATGTACTCGCGGGATTCCGTCCCGGAAAGAAAACACCATCCCGTATCGTCCTCCACGCGAGGTTCGTCCCGATACATATAACCGACCGGCAACCCATCCACCGTCACTTTATTGCTGGCCACACATAGCCCTTGCAAGTCGTTGTCGGGACGTATTTCCTTTCCTTCTTCCATCTCACTTCTCCACGAGAATAACGGCGCTGCGAGTGAATCACTTTCAACCTGTTCTACCCCACAACTCCAATTTCTCAAGCTCCCAAGCAGAACGAATGGAGCCATCACACGACCCACCGCGACGAATTTTCGAGTGCGGTGTTAGTTCTTCTCGTCCGGTTCCTCTTGCGAGAGAGAAAGTCGTTCGAAAAGTTCCTCGTCCTCGAACAATTGTTGTGGCGTGACTACTCCGAGCGAGTTCGATAGAACTCCACGATCTTGATATTGCGGTTGTTGCTGAAGGCAGTACGCCGCCAGTTCGCTACAGATCCAACGTCCGTTGGTACTCATCATGTAGTCGACCAGTTCTGCTAGTTTATCCCGGAATACCCGGTTGAGGACCCAACCTAAAAAGTTGTCATTGATCATGTGACTGGCCAACTCGCCGAAATCGAAATTCGTTCCGACGGTCCCTTTGGCCGTCCGAACAATGTTTTCGGCGACTTCCGAAGTCAATCCCTCGGGTTTCCGAAAGACGACCATTCTATCTTCCGGTTCGAAGTATGACTCGTTCAAGCTCGAAGTCACGACTCCGTCGGGGAAGATGGCCTCGACGCATTCATCCTCCCCTGT
>CAYYUU010000487.1:0-6142 GCA_964474955.1 uncultured Alcaligenaceae bacterium
TCTGTTGTTCGGTGAACGGAATGCGGATCATCGGAAGCACTCAAAAGAGGGTTGTCGATTCCTTATTTTCCTCAAAGATAGCAGATTCTATAATTTCAGACATTCTTGACCAACTTGAGTATATCATTGGCAAAGAAACGGTCTTAGCCTTTCTTCTTGTTATCTCGATATTCTGGATCACTGGCCTCCGGACCTTCCACGATCATGAAATCGCGTTTTGCGTCGAATAACTCCGACGTTTCGGAGGCGCTGTTGGTCGTCTTGTCGCTCGGTTGTTTGTCGTCGTCGGTTTGCTCGTTGAGTTCTTCGAGTCTTCGAGCTACGCGGCCACGATCTTCGTCATTTTCCCAATATGGTTTGGTCATGATTCATTCTCCTTTGTGAGTGAAATTGGGATAGTTGAAAACACACATATATATATGTGTGTTTTCTGTGAGTCTTAGGAAGGCGTTTGTGGTTGGAGGGCAGCACGTTTTTCGACAATCGTTTGCCGCAATTTTTTCTGCGGCTTTGCAAACTTGTCGATTCCCTCCTGCATCAAGATTTCGTGCATGGAGAACATATCGATCTTCTGGTCGAGTTCTCGCACAACTTCTTCGGGCGGCATTTGTTCGATCTGTCGTTCGAAAGGATGACCTTGTTCTTGGATTTGTCGGTTCACCTCGGGTGGATTGGTGACGATGTCCGACCCCGCAAAGGCTCCGACGTATTTCCTCGGTGAGTCCCCTTCGATTTTTGGCCCGGTACTGGCGAATACAATTTCTTGCTTCAACGGGAGCTGTTTGTTCGCCCAAAATTCCAGGTTCATCTGCCAGATTCGTTTTGCGTTGAGCACGGCAAAACGGCCCTGAGCTTCGCTCGATAGTTGTGGCACGTGTTCTTGTGTGTAGGCATCGACGCGGCTCACGAAGATGCTGTAGACCGACTTGAAGTCGTCGCGCGAGGTCAGTTGCTGAGCGCCTCGCCAGATGGCGTCGCGTGCCTGGAGGTATTGCTCGGCGGTAAACGTGAGTGTGACGTTCAGGGTTACACCCATCGCCGCCAACTTCTCCAGGGCCGCCACGCCCGCTGGGGTGTTGGGGACCTTGATCATTCGGTTCTTGTGTCCCGCACTCCACTTTTGGCCAAGTTCGATGTATTTCTGTGTCTGCTCATCGAGTGGGATGTTGAGTTCCGGATCTTCTAACAGTGGATCGAGTTCAAAGCTGACGTAGCCGTCGTCGCCGTTGGTCGCTTCCCACGTCGGAAGGAGTTTTTCTTGGGCCTCCGAAACGATGTGGTCGGTGATCTTCCAGGCGACATCCTCGTCGGACCTGTTTTCTTGCAACAGTTGACTGAGCTTATCGTCGAACTGTCCGGATTCGACGAGCCCGGCAATGATCTTGGGATTCGACGTGGCTCCGGTGATGCCCCACTCCAAGTTTTGATCCAGCTCTTTCGGGTCGACCGTGTCGAGCCAAACTTTCGAGCCACACTCGATGAGTGATTGAATGGGAGTTGTCATGAGGTTCCGTCTCCTTTCGTTATGCAATCGCCGTTCGCAGGCGTTCGCGGATTTCGTTAATCACGCCTCCTTTGAGGAGGACTTCGACCTGTCGTTTCGAGAGGTCGTGCCTGGTGACCAGGACGTTGTCGGAATCGTCGGTGAGTTCTACCTCGTCACCGTTTCTGAGTTTCTGAGTAAGATTCTTGATCGTCAGAGAGTCGCCCTGGTCGATTCGGTCGTAATCGCTCTTGTCGTTGAACACGAGCGGGAGGACTCCAAAATTCACGAGGTTTTCCCAGTGAATCCTCGCGTAGCTTTTCGCCAACACGACTCGAAGACCCAGATACCGAGGCGCCAGTGCGGCATGTTCTCGACTCGATCCCTGGCCATAATTTTCGCCCGCGACGATGGCATGACTCTCCGGCGTGCGGGCCTCCCCTGCGCGTTTGGCATAGGTTTCATCGACCCCCGTGAAACAGAATTCGCTGATCCGTGGGATGTTGCTTCGGAACGGCAAGACCTTGGCGCCTGCCGGAAGAATCTCGTCCGTGGACAGGTGGTCGCCGACCTTGAGCAATATCGGGAGCGTCACTTCGTCGGGGAGAGGAGACAACTCCGGGAGCGTGGCGATGTTGGGACCTTTTCGCAACTCGACGTTTTGGGATTTTTCTTCCGGCAGAGGCGCGACGAGTTGCTCCGTTTCGAGAATCGGGGATCTTGGTTCGGTGACACGATGGTACGGAAAATCGAGAGTACGGGGGTCGGTGATCTCGCCTCGCAGTGCCGAAGCCGTTGCCGTCTCGGGGCTCACCAGAAAGACGCGATCTTCTTTCGTCCCCGACCGTCCCGGGAAATTCCTCGGCACGGTCCGCAGGCTGTTGCGTTCGGTGGCGGGTGCTTGTCCCATCCCGATGCACCCATTGCATCCGGCCTGGTGAATCCTGGCACCGCTCTTGACCAGGGACAGCAGGTGTCCGTCCTCGATGAGGTTGGTGAGTATCTGTCGCGACGTCGGGTTAATGTCGAACGAAACGCGGTCGTCGGTTCGCCTGTCCTTGACCATCTCGGCGGCGATGGCAAAGTCGCGGTATCCCGGATTGGCCGAGGAGCCGATGTAGGTCTGATAGATCTCCTCGCCGGCGACGTCGTGGACCGGTTTAACGTTGCCCGGACTCGACGGGAGGGCGATCAAAGGGACGACGGACGAGAGGTCGATTTCTTCGTGTTGGTCGTACGTCGCGTCGGGGTCGGGCACGAGTTCTTGCCATTGGTCTTCGCGTCCTTGCGAACGCAGGAACTCCCGGGTGACGTCATCGGAAGGGAACACGGTCGTCGTTGCTCCGAGTTCGGCTCCCATGTTGGCGATGACGTGTCGGTCCATGGCCGAGAGGTTTGCAACGCCGGGGCCGTAGTATTCGACGATGCGGCCTCGCCCGCCATCGACGTCGTGACGCCGCAGCATCTCCAGGATGACGTCCTTGGCGCTGACCCAGCCGGAGAGTTCTCCCGTGAGCTTGACGCCCCACACCTCGGGCATGGTGAAATAAAAGGGTTCGCCGACCATCGCGAGGGCCACTTGCAAACCACCAGCTCCGATCGCCAACATGCCAAGCGACCCGGCTGCGCACGTGTGACTGTCCGACCCGAGTAGCGTCTTGCCAGGAACCCCGAAGCGTTCCATGTGGACGGGATGACTCACGCCGTTTCCGGGTGGGCTGTACCAAAGTCCGAACCGCTGGCAGGCACTCCGCAGGAACAAATGGTCGTCGGGATTTTTGTGATCTTCCTGGATTAAATTGTGGTCCACGTACTGCACGGACAGCTCAGTCTTTACGCGGTCGAGTCCCATCGCCTCGAGTTCGAGCATGACGAGTGTACCGGTCGCGTCCTGCGTCAACGTTTGGTCGATGCGAATGCCGATTTCTTCTCCCGGCTTCATTTCTGCGTGGAGGAAGTGGGCTTCGTATATTTTTTGGGTGACGTTTTGCGACATGATTTCCCTTTCGTCTTTCAGCGAATCGCGAGCGAGGTGACGTGGGCGCGGGTCGTGGACTTATAATTCTGCAAGTTTTGTTCCGATGATCGGAAGCAATACATGTGGAAATGAAAATGCCACCATCGAACAACTAATTTCGATGGTGGCAATAGGGCGAGGATTTGCTCCTCAACTTCGCAACTTCTATTTTTTCGGGCGCCGTATGTTTGGCTTTTCCACAGGTATCACTCGTGAATAAAAACGAACAATATTACCGGGGATGACGATGTGTTCTTCGATCCCCCAAGGATAAATTGTGCCGCTGTAGCCGATAGGTGCGGTTTTCGGAATAGGATTCTTGATGGACTTTTCGTTTTTGGTGTGTCCGAGGCGCATAACACCGCGAACATCGAGATACCCAACGACGTGCCGATTTTTCGGGAGCATTCGTGAAGTCTGCTGCACACGTTTATTGTCGCAGAGTTCCTTCTTGGGCTTGGTATATCGCTGGATGAGGTCGACTGCCTTGGCTCGTTCCTTCGCGCCGCCGAATACAATGGTGTTCTTGTCGATGGAGGCGATCAAGAAATGAGCCTTCCAGCGCGAGACCTTGTCCTTGCCGCGTTTGCGCTGGTAAGTCATCACGAGTTCCGCGGCGGGTCGTCCGTCGATCTTGGTCATTTGGTTTTCGACCTTGACGAGTTCGCTTTCGGTGTCATTTTTGTCGATGCCCTTGGCCATATTCGCGAATCGTTTGAGCCACGAACTTGTTTTCGTCATGACCTTCTTGGCATTGGCAACCTTGACAAGTCCGCAGACCCCGAACTTCGCCTTACCGGGCATGTCGTGGGCCAGGAATACCATCCGCGAGACCTTCAATTTGCGGAGTTCTTTCCAGCCCTCTGGAAAGGCGGCCCACTTGTCGTTCGCTTGTTCGGGATAGCGAGGTTGTTCGACCGAACGAATGAGCATCCGACTGAGTGGTTTGGCAAACTCGAAAAATTCTGGCTCGATCGCCGGGGGCAAGTCCATCGCGAAAGCCATCGCAAAGGTTCGGTCGGGAACACCTGCAAAGAGCGACCCCTTGCGCTTGCGGATATTTTTGGAAGCCTTGGCCCAGGGGCTGTTCTTGCGAAAGTGTGTTTTGGCAACGCTTCGGGCTGTCTTGTCTTTCTCGATTCGAACACCCACGGCGACCTCGTCGACGTTCTTTTCGAGTTTGCCGAAAATCTTGTTCATGACACGGAATCTGGATTTCTCGGCAGGATCGTCGCTGGAAAAATTCTTCATCATCTGGCGGGCCGACGGGATGAGACTTCGGAACGCGACGACTCCGGCATCTTGTTTGGCGAGCCATTTGGGCTTGGCCTTGAGTGTGTCGCAGATGCACTTTTTCGAGTCCACGATCGTCTCAAGTGTCCGCCCCACTTCGGGCTCGCAAAAGAAAACGAAATCTCCGTGCTTGGCAATGCCCCAAGGGCTGCCTTTCCAACGACCAACCCAAGCCTTATCCTTGTTGCCTCCCTGGAACTTATAATGTTTGGCAAACGATTGATAGTCGTTGACGGGCATAACAAGAATTTTGGCAAAGAGACGCTTGGATTTCTTCGGCTTCATCAACAGCCATGCGGCGGTTCCATGCGGGTTGATGCCGTGGTCCTTGCCCGTTCGATGTTTCAACAAGGACCAGTTGGAACTACTCAATGCCATTTTGGCCTTTGGTAGATAGCCATCGATGCCATCTAACTGTTTTTTGATCTGCTGAAGATCGTGAACGTAGAGAAATCCATAAACATCCTTGGCCGGAATCTTTTTCAGAAGGGCCATGACGTCATGTTTCTTCGGTTTTCTACTTTGTGTTTTCGTATCGGCGAGCGTCGAGGTACACATGCCGAGCAAGATAGTAACAGCGAATCCAATGAAGGGTAATAATCTACGCATAGAGTTCCTTCCAGAGAACGAGGTTCGTTCATGGTAAGGGCAAACCACAGGCTTGCACGACTCTCCGTGGCTCGTGGCCATTCTTGTGATTCGCCCTACTTCGAAACTCTATTGTGCAAGAACAATACCAAGATAGGAAAAACGGGTCATGCGTAATAACGTGAGAGTTGTGGGATCAGATATATAGGCATGACATTGCCGATAGTTGCGCACTCCAGTTCATAGTGCGAATTCCAAGAATCGAAATCACTCGTTTTGGAATTCCTCGGTGATGTCTCGGACTTGCACTCGGTGGCTCAGTGCTTCGATGTCCTCCATACAACCTGTTCCCAGTCCATGACGGGTTACGTTCAACGTCCCGGCAGCGGCGGCAAGTCGTAAGGTATCTTCGAGAGACCGCTCGTGCCAAAGCCCGACGGCCAGTGTCGCAAAGAAGGTGTCGCCACCTCCGCGATGATCGAGTGGTTGGACTTGCGGCGCGCGAACTTCCAGAAGTCGATCTTCTGCGACTACGAGGGTAGGATTTTCGGCCCTGTGCAGAATGACGTTTTGCGCTCCCGCCGTGCGAAGATTTTGGATGCCTCGGACTAACGTAGGCAAGGAGTCGTCTTCGGAATATCCGTCTTCGATCAACTGTTCGTGGCTCAAGCTCAAGACGTGTACGCCTCCTTCGAGAGCCTGCTTCAAGTCTTCGCCGCTCAAATCGGCCATCACACGACACCCGTTCGTGGTAAGGTCGT
>CAYYUU010000488.1:0-6139 GCA_964474955.1 uncultured Alcaligenaceae bacterium
ATTTTTTAAAACTGGGCTGTGTTTCCACGACTGTAACCGCGACGCCAGCTCTGCCAGTTGCAGAGAGTACTCGCTCGGTAGTCGTCGTGCAGAAGAGGTCGATACGCAGCTGAAATCTGGGGCCGATTTCGGCTGTCAAGTCGTTGCAAAGAACTTCTTGTCGGGTACGATTGTGAGTCTTTACGAATACTCCCGCCCTCAGTCTGCCCACAGACTTGTTTTACTTCGCGGAACTATCGTCCGGGAACGGTTGAGAATATGGACACGCTCGTGGAGAACCCGCTTCGCACCAACATGGGCGAACTCGTGTCATTGCTGGAGCGCGCGATTGCCGACCGGATCGGGACCAAGAGTTACGATCTGTGGTTTCGAAATCGCACGACCTTCCACTGGGACGAGGACGGAATCACTGTCGGCGTCCCGAATCGATTCACGCAGGGGTATTACCAAAAAACATTCACCGCAGACGTCGCCGCAGCTGCGAGCGAAATCGTGGGGGAAGGCGTTCCTGTTGCGTTCGTGATCGATCCGGAGTTACTTCGCGAGAGTCGGGAACCTCAACCGAAGGTTCCTGAAGAAACCAAGCCATCCGTTCCAGCTGACGACTTCGAACTACCGACCGAACGCCCCGAGCGAAAAAAGAAGTCCAAGAAAAAGAACACAACGGCTCGCCGGAAATCGGCTCGGAAACGCCGCTGGCACAACCTGGACGAATTTGTTGTGGGGCCTTGTAACCGAGTCGCCCATGCGTCAGCGTTGGCCGTCGTGAGCAATCCCGGACTCGAAGCCAATCCGCTCGTTATTCACGGTCCCGTGGGAACCGGGAAGACGCATTTGCTTGAGGGAATTTATGTCGGGCTCAAGCAACAAATCGGCGACATCAATGTTCGCTACATCACGGCCGAAGACTTCACGAACCGATTCGTTCAAGCTATGCGGTTCGGCAAGCTGGTGTCGTTCCGAAAATACTTCCGAGATTGTGACGCGCTGCTCATCGACGACTTGAATTTTTTGGCGTCGAAGAAGGCGACGCAGGAAGAGTTCCTCCACACGTTCGACGTGCTCCACTCGGAGGCGAGGCAAATCGTTGTGACGTGCGACTGTCACCCGCGCCTCAACGAGGACTTCGTGCCGGAACTGGTCGATCGACTTTTGGGTGGTGGGATGTGGGGCCTCATGCCGCCCGACTTTGACACTCGCTTGCGATTGCTGCGAGCCAAGTCGGTCCGCCCCGACGCTCGCCCCATCGACGACGAGGTCTTGATGTTCGTCGCCGAACGGCTCAAGGGGAACGTCCGAGAACTGGAAGGAGCGATCAACAGCCTCTATCATTACTCCAAGGTTGCCAATCGTCCGATCGATATCCGCCTCGCTCAGGAGGCGCTGGCCGAGTTGCTGCGGCACAGCGTCCGCGTCATCCAACTGCCCGACATCGACGACGCCGTCTGCGAAATCCTCCACATGCCACCAGGATCGCTCCAAACCAAGAACCGGAGTTGGGCGTATAGCCACCCACGCATGCTGGCCATGTTTCTGGCCCGTAAACACACATCCGCAACGCACATCGAAGTCGGCAAGTATTTCGGCAAGTACAGCCACAGCACTGTTGTTGCTGCCGAGAAAAAAGTTCGCAAATGGATCGCCGACGACCACACCATGAAACTCACTTCGAGCAACGTTCGGGTCCGCGATGCGATCGAACGAATCGAGCGAAATCTTCTTTCGTAGGGCACAGGGAACAGAAAGATTCTCACGCGAAGGTGCGAAGGAAGAAAAGAGAGAAAGAGTAAGACAACTACGGATCACAGGGGTAAGGCCCTTGCGGGTGTCGTGGGGATTTGGTTTTGAGTGTCGTCTTCCGCTCCGCAAAAGAACGCATGCCTTTGTTTTGTCTTGGAGTGTCGTCTTTCATTGGGAACGGGAAATTCAGAGATCGCATCTCGTTTAGGTTTGGTCCGATTGGGTTGAGGGGCTTTCCAATTTCTCTAACAGGTAGGATCGCTGTTGTTGTTGTCGGTCCCAATCCAAACCCGATCTACTCTCCGAAGTTACAAACCGGCAGCTTGTGGCGAACTTCCAAATTCAAGACGGGACCGTAGATTCGGTACACAAAACGCACAAAACCTCAGGTTCAGGGGGTTTTGTGCGTTTTGTGTACCGAATTTTCGACCTTCCACTGGAAAAATGGCCTCTCGAAAAGGCCACCCGAACTCCCAAAACACGTACACAAAAAACACAAAAATACCTCGCCATGATTTTTGTGTTTTTTGTGTACGTGTTTTGGGCTTCCCCCTCGAGAAACGACCTTTCGGAAATGCTCCCGCCAGGGTCAAAAGGTGTACGCAAAACGCGCAAAACCCTCTGACCTTGAGGTCTTGCGCGTTTTGCGTACGCTTTTCCCGCTTTGGATTTGAAACAACATTACAAAGGGGTTCTTTCAAAGGAGCGAAAGACGACGCTCAAAGACAAAACCCCACGACACCCGCAAGGGCCTGATCCCTGTGATCCGTAGTTGTCTTGCTCTTTCTCTCTTTTCTTCCTTCGCACCTTCGCATCAGAATCTTTCTGTTCCCTGTGCCCTGTTCCCTATTCCCTAATCCCTAACTATCCGGCGTTCTTGGCTCGCTCGTCCTGGTAGGCATTGAGCTTGTTGTAAAGTGTCTTCAACACAATCCCGAGTTCTTGCGCTGCGGCATTTTTGTTGCCGCCGTGTTTGTCGAGCGTTCGCAGGATGTGATCCATTTCCACTTCCTTCAGAGTTTTGGCCGGACCGTGTCCTGTTGGTTCGTTGGTGTGGGTGAACGCGAGTGTTGTGGGGGTGATGGGGGTCGCCGAATTCCCAGAGCGGAGATGATACGGCAAGTGCTCGGAGGTAATGGGATGACCACCCGCGACGATGTAGGCGTGCTCCATGACGTTGGCCATCTCACGAACGTTGCCGGGCCAGTCGAATTCCAACAAGGTGTCGATGGCGTCCGGCGTGAGCAAGTCGGCGACTTCTTCGACCGGGCGACGTGCTGCCCTCGCGAGAAGATGCCGAGCCAAATCCGGAATGTCGGATCGGCGTTCGCGAAGCGGCGGCAAGCGGACTTCGAACGTATTGATTCGGAAGTAGAGGTCTTCGCGAAACTCGTCCCTCTGGATCATCTCTCGAAGGTCGCGGTTCGTCGCACAAACGACCCGCACGTCGATCCGGAAGGGTTCGGTGTCGCCGACTCGTCGAATCTCTCCGGACTCCAAGAACCGCAACAATTTGACCTGAATGTTCTTGTTCAGTTCGCCGACTTCGTCGAGGAAAAGGGTCCCGCCATTGGCGACTTCGATGAGTCCTTTGCGATCTCGGTCGGCTCCCGTGAAGGCCCCTTTGCGGTGCCCGAACAATTCACTCTCGACGATGTTCTCGGCGATCGCGCCGCAGTTGACCGGGACGAAGGGTTCGTTCGCCCGGCGGCTGTAATGGAATAACGTTCTCGCCGCGAGTTCCTTCCCGGTGCCCGTTTCGCCGAGGATCAGGACGGTCGATTCGGTCGGGGCGATCGTCTGGATCAATCGTTGGACGTTGACCATCGCCGCCGATTGGCCGACCAGGATCGTCGGTCCTTCGGCGGCCTTGACGCGAGTTTCCAGGGCTATGTTTTGGTGGCGAAGTGCGCGCTTCTCGGCCACTTTTCGGAGGATCGTTTCGATGTGCGAGAGTTTGCACGGCTTCGTCAAGTAGTCGAACGCGCCGAGCCGGACGGCTTCGATGGCGGTCTCGGTGCTCGCGTAGCCGGTCATGATGATGGCTTCGGTGTCGGGCGAGAGTTGCTTGAGCTGCTCAAGAACCTGGATGCCGTTGAGACCGGGCATCTTGATGTCAAGAATGGCCGCGTCGAACGTGCTGCTCTTGAGCGCCTTGACGGCCGCCTTGCCGTCGCCGCAGACCGTGACCTCTGGCCCGAGGAGAGGGAGTTCGGTGCGCATGAACTCTTGCAGCATGACTTCGTCGTCGGCATACAGTACGCGCAAGTTTTTGAGCAAAGGCGATCCTGCCTGTCCCATTGACGTCTCCTCTTCTCACGTTCCTTGAGTCGTTCTTGAGCGTCCTGCTCTCGTCGCGGCTCTTCTCGTCAGAGTTCTCTGTTTGTTTCGTTGTTTTAAGTAGTAGGCACACTCCGTGTGCCGTTGTCTTTTGGTCTTTCGTGTCGTCTTTCGCGGAGCGAAAGGACGCTTGTCTTGGTTTTTATTATTGAGTGCGTCAGCGAAGCTGACGCTTTAGTATTTTTGTTTTGGAGTGCGGCAGCTCGCTGCCGCTTTGGTATTTTGTTTTTCCTCGCTTACGCTTCGGGTTGGTGTTTCTCTTGTCTCTTGTCTTTCTATTCCCAATTCCCTTCCTTCCTCAAGCGGCTCTCCGCTCTGTCCCCAATGCTCGTGCGGCGTTGGTTTCGAACAGAAACTCTCGTTCCGAGGAAGCCAGTTGGTCGCCGGGGGGATTCACCGGTAGACGCATGACGAAGGTGCTTCCGTGACCCAGGCCGACGCTGCTGGCTTCGATTTCACCGTCGTGTTGGTTGATGATCCGGTGAGTGATCGATAGTCCTAGTCCGGTCCCTTTGCCCGTTCGGCTGCGGGTGAAGAACGGTTCAAAAATGTTTTCCAAGACTTCCTCTGGCATTCCACATCCCGTGTCCTGGAAGACGACCTCGGCCATTCCTTCGCGGTGGCCTTGGGTGATCGTGAGCATACCGCCTTCGTCCATGTTTTCCAGAGCGTTCATCACGAGGTTCAACACGACCGATTTGATTTCCTGGGCGTTCACCCAGGCAATCAATGAGCCGGTGGGCTCGAACACGATATACTTGTCCCTCGCGATTTCGAGCAATTGCGAAATGTCGATCACGCTCTGGATGATCTGTACGAGGTCGGCAGGCTCGCGGGTACGGTCGCCGCCGCGGCTGAAGTCGAGCAGCTTCTGGGTGATCGTTTTGCACCGAAACGCTTCGTCCTGGATCATCTTCAAGTACTTCTGCACGGTCTCTCGATTTTGCGGGAGGCTCGAAGCCATTCCCGCCGGCAGGAGCATATCTGTAACGTGAGAGAACATTTCGTGCAACCGCTGCTCAAGAGCTTCGCTACAAAAAGCGATGCTCGCGAGGGGATTGTTGATCTCGTGGGCCACGCCCGCCGCCAGGTATCCCACACTCGCCAATCTCTCCGACCGCACGAGTTGTCGGCTTCGTTCGTTGACCTGTTTCTCCAGGTCGTTCACATATCCATGGAGCTTGTCCATCATGTGGTTGAAGGCGTCGGCGAATTGATGGAGTTCGTCCTGAGTTTGAATCTTGACGTGTTCTTCGAAATTCCCCTGGGATATCCGCTCGGCCCCCTTTACCAGTTCGCGAATCGGTTGCGAGAGGCGGCGAACGAAACCTCGCAACAAACTTGCGACGAGGATCAAACCAGCGATGCTGACGAACAAGACGATGCCCCGGCTCATTTTGTAGTCCTTCTGGGCGGTCTTGAGTCGATTCTTGAGGCCGTCGTGTATGACTGTGCTGAGGTCGTCGGCGTCAATGACGAGCTGTTCGAGTATCTTTTTGGTCTTGGGTTGGACGACGGGCATGGGACGATTGTTTGTTCCGACCTGGGGAGCGAGGACGATCGATTTGAGAACGTGCTCGAGAGCGTCGAGACGTTCGCCGATGGTCTTGACGTATTTTTGGGCGAGACGCCCATTTTCCTCGGAACGTTGTTGGTGAATGGTTGCGTTCAGGGCCGTTTCGTAGATCCCGAGGGCCTTTCGCGATTGTTGGACGCCGACCTTGAGTTCGTCGAGTTGCTTGCCGTGACTTTTACGCTCTCGCGGGTTGGCAAGTCGTCGAACTTGGTCTCGGAAGTTATGGGCTTTCTTGAGTTCTGTGAGTTTGCTGTCGACGGTCCATGTCGTGGCCCGATATGACCAAAGCCCCTTGAAGGTCCCCAGGAGGAGCAAGGCAATGATGGCGATCACCAAACCTAGCCCGAGCATCAGCTTGTGGCGAATCCGCCAACGACAGGCCACGCTCCGACCTCCTTGTTCAGGGCCTCGAATCTCTGACGTGTTCCAACTCGGTCCAACTTCCCCACCATGCCCCCGCATTTGCTTTTCGCCGTGGGTTGT
>CAYYUU010000489.1:0-6128 GCA_964474955.1 uncultured Alcaligenaceae bacterium
GGCCAGATGGTCCGCGAGGTCGCTTCGAAGACCAGCGACATCGCGGGTGACGGAACGCCCACCGCAACCGTCTTGGCCGAAGCCATTTTTAACGAAGGCATCAAGCGAGTCGTCGCCGGCGTCAACCCCATGCTCATGAAGCGTGGCATGGACAAAGCCGTTGAGCTGATCACGGACAAGCTCACGAGCATGCGAGTTGAGGTCAAAGACACCAAAGACCTCCAGCACGTCGCGACGATTGCCGCCAACGGCGACGAAGAAATCGGCGAACGAAACGCCCAAGCCATGGACAAGGTCGGCAAGGACGGCGTCATCACCGTCGAAGAAGGCAAGACCATCCGCACCGAGTTGGAATTCGTCGAGGGGATGCAGTTCGATCGCGGTTATGTTTCTCCTTACTTCGTGACCGATCGTCAACGAATGATCGTCGAACTCGACGACCCCTACATCCTCATCTACGAAAAGAAAATCTCCTCGAACAAAGACCTCGTCCCGGTTCTGGAAAAGGTCGTCCGACAAAGTGCCGCCAAGCCGCGACCGATCTTGATCATCTGCGAAGACGTCGAAGGCGAAGCCCTCGCGACGCTCGTCGTCAACAACATGAACTCACAAACGTTCAAGTGTGCCGCCGTCAAGGCTCCCGGTTATGGTGATCGCCGAAAGGCCATGCTCCAGGACATCGCGATCTTGACGGGTGGGAAGGCGATTTTTGAAGATCTCGGCCTCCAACTCGAGAACGTCAAGCTGGAAGAACTCGGGACCGCCAAGAAAGTCAAGATCGACAAGGAAACCACCACGATCATCGTCGAAGGCGACGCCAACAAGGAAGAAATCAAGGCCCGCATCGCGACGATCCAACGCGAACTCGAAGATTCCACGAGTGACTACGACCGCGAAAAACTCAGCGAGCGAATCGCGAAACTCTCCGGCGGTGTGGCCAAGATCAACGTCGGGGCCGCGACCGAAAGCGAAATGAAGGAAAAGAAGGCTCGCGTGGAAGACGCCATGCACGCGACCCGAGCGGCCAGCGCCGAAGGAATTCTGCCCGGTGGTGGCGTTGCGTTGCTCCGAGCTTCCAGCTCTGTGAAAGCTCCGGAAGACATGGTCGACGACGAGAAGGCTGGATTTTCGATCATCGTAGATGCGTGTCGGGCTCCGATCGTCCAAATCTGCGTCAACGCGGGCGAAAAAGGCGACGTCGTGGCGAACAAGGTTCTCGAAAACAACACCGAGACGTTCGGCTTCGACGCCCGCCGAGGTGAGTATTGCGACCTGGTCAAACAAGGGATCATCGACCCCACGAAGGTCGTCCGTAATGCTTTGCAAAACGCCGCGAGTGTCTCCACCTTGCTCTTGACGAGCGACGCCCTCGTCGCCGAACTTCCGAAGGAAGACAAGAAAAAAGGCGGAGCCCCTGACTACGACGACATGTACTAAGAGTCGTCTCGACTCTTTGAAAGAGAAGCAAGAAGCCCATCGAGTTTTCGGTGGGCTTTTTTCGTTGGCCGGAAATCGAGACCTGGAGGTTAGGAACTAGAAATCGGCTCCCAACGATCTATCGAGTCGAGAGTTGAGAGAGGTCTTGTTTTTGTTGGCTGAAGGCCAACAACATCGTAGCAACCTGCCCAGGTCGAAAGAGACTCCTTCGCGCCGTCGCGTGAGACCTTTCCGTCCCTCAACCCTCACCGTTTTTCTATTCCCTGTTCCCTGTTCCCTGTTCCCGATTCCCTTGATTCTCTCGTCCCAAACGAGTCCACCATTGATTGAGGTCTCGACGAAGTTCGCGGACCTTGTCGGCGTTTCGGGCGGCGAGGTTCGTGCGCTCGTGTGGATCGTTCGCAAGGTTATACAACTCGATATTGTTCCCTTGTGCGGTAACGATGAGTTTCCAATCCCCTTTGCGAATCCAGCGGAACGTAATGTCCATGCGTGGCTGCCCGAGCATTCCACAATCGTGTTTATAGATTTCGCCAAACACGGCATTTCGGTTGAGTCGGCCACGTCCGGCGGCGGCGTCGAGCAAGTTGAGCCCGTGCATCTTGTTGGGAACCTGGCGACCGCAGGCCCGAAGGACGGTGGGCGCGATATCAATGGTCGAAACCAGATCGTTATACTTCCCGGCTCGCGTGTGGTCTGGCCACTTGATCATTAAAGGCGTGCGGACTCCTCCATCGTAAGGACTTCGTTTCCCACGAGCCCCGCCGAACGGCGACCGCAACAGTCGTTGCTGTTGTCGCGTTGGCTGCACCCATCCGTTATCCACAACGAACAGGACCAGCGTATTGTTCGTCAACTCTCGTCGGTCGAGGTGATCGAGGAGTTGACCACAAGTTTCGTCGAACCACTGACACATCGCATAATACTTCGCAATGTTGATGTCTCGACCCCGGCTATAACATCGGAGATACTCGGCGGGTGGGTTATGTGGTTTGTGGGGCATCATCGGCGCGTACCAAACCAGGAATGGGTTCCTACGGTTCGCGTCGATGAAATCATAGATCGGTTGCATCGTTTGCCGTCCGATTTGCGGAGTTCGGCGGGCGATGTGACGATCCATGTTTGTCGTCTGGCCATTCGTGAAGCCGGCGTTTTGATAATGCCCTTCCCAAAACTTTCCGGTCTGAAGGCTGCGGTAATTGGCGGCGCGCAACAACCGAGGGATCGCGGGTGCATTTCGCATGAACGGGTGCATCCGGTTTCGGGCGACACCGCGTGGCGGATCATTACAACAAATCTGGTGCTGCGACGCGAAGAGCCCCGTGAGGATCGTCGCGAGCGAAGCGCGACACAGCGAGCATGGCACATATCCATTGGGGAACACGGCGCTTTGACTCGCGAGCCGGTCGAGTCGCGGCGTCTTGATGTCCGGGTGGCCCATGAAACCGAAATCCGTCCATCGTTGGTCGTCGCTGATGATCAACACGACGTTCGGAGTTTGTCGATTGTTGTCCCCGTCGGCCAATGCCGGGAGCATGTCCGATAACAACATGCCGCCCGCCGTTAACCCGCTCGTCGCGAGGAAATTCCTTCGGTCAAATCCTGGGAGCATCGATTGCGTCTCCTTCGAAAGTGGGAGTTTGTCTCAACGTTCGTTCTTTTGATTGTGGCGTGACGAGCAAGAGTTGCAAAAGGGAAAGTGGAAAAATCCCTCTCGGGACCGAAACGGATTCGTCGGTTTTTCTCCGCTACGGAGATTGTGCGTTGATACAATTTCCTCCAATCTATGTCCGAAGAACCACGCTCCCTGATCACCGACATCTTTGTGGGCATCCATCATGGCCAAGAAGAAAAAGAAACAATTTGTGGACTTGAACAACGAAGCCCAGTTAGATCCAGCCGCTCTGGAAGCGCTGATCCAGGACTTCAGCCGCTTGAAAGAACTCGACGCGGACATACCCGAGAAACTCATCCGCTACATCGTCGATGGGACCGACGAAGAAGTGCTCTTATCGGTGGGAAAATTACACGGGGCCGAGGAGACGTATCTGCTTGCGTTTTCGGAGACAAAGCATTGGGAACTGGCCCACAACGTTCGAAGTAAACGACCCGCCTTTTTGTTCCCCGAAGAAGAGGTCAGGATCGAATTTTTCGTTCGGCTCGGTGAGGTCTACGACGCCCTTGCGAGAACGAATACCACAAAGAAGATTCAAGCACCTGCAGGGTGGCCCTTATGGCTCGTTCTGCTGATTCGCGAAATGGTGAGAATCCACTCAACTACAATCAAACACTCCACAACGAAATCGCAGTGGCAAGTTCAACGATTCGCCAAGCTACTCGACGCTGCTGGGTTTGCTTCTGGGAAGGTGGTGCGGTTCCTGTTGGATGAGGATTTACAACACAAGGTCTTCGGCTCCTACTATTACCACGGTAATGTGTTGAATCGGATGCTCACTGGCTGGGCGGAGTACATGCAAGCTCACGTCGATGATGTGCGGAATGCGTTCGAGACACTTTCGGGTGGGACGCAACGCAACTATGCTATCTCAGCTCTGGAATATTCCGATTGTGACTTCTCGCCCTTGTTGGATGTCATTGCCGATTGCGTCACCGCTCCGCAAAAAACGCTTCGGGAGAGCGCTCTGCCAATTTTGGAGCGTCATAAGAACCAAGCCCGACCACACCTCGAAAAGCTCCTGGCCGAAGGTCCAGCGGGCGTACGCGAACACGCCGTCAATGCGCTCTGGCATCTTTACGCGAAGGACGCCGAGGACACCCTTCAAAAACAAATGGAGATCGAAAAATCGGACAAGCTCAAACAGCAAATCGAACGATTGCTCGCCGCGCCCACAGGTGGTGAGCCGGTCGATTTCGACCTACCGCCCGTCGAGATTGAGACCGGGCAGATCAGCCTTCCGCAGGACGTCAAGGACGCCATCCACCAAACGTTGGAGCGAGCCTACGAACAAGCCGTTCGAAATTACGAGCGGGAGTTGGCTCGACAGAAAGACCCACAAGCCCCGGCCTGGGTCAAGAACCAACCGAAGCCGACGAAACCGATGCCTCTTGAGAAAAAGAACGTCGAGAAAGTCATCGAATTCATTGAAGGAAAAGGTGAACCGGTTAAGAAAGCATTTGCCGACGTTCGCCGCAACGGTTCTCTTCACGGCGCACTGAGCGACGTCTTGATTCCGCCGAAGGTCCAATTGATTCACGTCGTTCGGCTCGCGTGGGCGTTTGGAAATTTGGACCTCAACGAACAACAGGCCAACTACTACAATATGACCTGGAATAAACGCCAGGAACTCGAAGCGTACCGTGCGCGATGTGAACCGAACTTCGGACTCCGTGAACTCGATGCTGCGGTCGCAACTTTACCGGGTGGCCAACCAGGACAAGTCGCGGCGGAATATTTGATCAGCCAACCGACTTGGCAAGGGTTCTTCGACTGGGAACCCGATGCCGTCTGGCCGGTGTTCGCCGAGAATCTGGACCTTCTCCAAGAGGTTCTCTCTCCCACTTCGAACCAACAGGATGCCTGGTATTACAACAGGACAGACCGACGCCGCTTGGTGTTCAAAATCCTGTCGTGGTTTCCCAAACTCCCGCCACAATTCATTCCGGTGCTCTGGCCGATTACCGTGGGCTCGGCGAAGACCGATAGACCGCTCGCCCAGGAAGCCCTCGCGAGTGTTCCCGACAAACTGGCTCGAATTCTTCTCACCCTCAAAGACGGGAAGCCAGCCATTCGGGCCGCAGCCGCCGAATGGCTTGGAAACATCGGCGACACCGAAGCCATCGAACCACTGAAGGAAGCATTCCGCAAAGAAACGAACGAGTCGACCAAGGGCGAGATCATTTGGGCCCTGGAAAAACTCGGAGCCGACATCAACGAGTTTCTCGATCGAGACAAACTGTTGGAGGAAGCCAAGACGGCACTCGCGAAGAAAAAAGCAAACCCCAAAGAACTCGATTACTTGCCGCTCAAGGAAATACCCCAAGTCCACTGGCAAGACACTGGCGAAGTTGTCGACCCACAGATATTGAAGTGGTGGCTCGTCCAGTGCATCCAATTCAAATCCCCAGCATGTAGCCCCCTCATCCAGCGATATCTCATGCTCTGCCGTCGCCACGAGAGGGAACAGTTGGCGCGGTTCGTCCTCACGCATTGGATTGCCGAGGACGTGAAGAGTTCGGCGAGCAGCGGCAAGGGCCTCCTCGCGATCGTTTCCGCTGCCGGCGATCTGCAATGTGCGAAGACGTGCGAGCAACACATCAAGAAATTCGCAGGCCAGAAAATGTCTCAGTGTAAATCGCTGATGGAGGTCCTCTCGTGGATCGATCACCCGCAGGCGATTCAGATTTTGTTGAGCTTCGCCAACCGGTTCCGCACAGCGAGTTTGCGAAAGGCCGCGTCGGACCACGTTCACGAAATGGCCGAACGACAAGGTTGGACGCTCGACGAACTTGGGGACCGGACCATTCCCGATGGTGGGTTTGCCAGACCGAAAGACGAAAACGGCGAGCCCGTCGGTGACATCGCGAACTTGGTCCTTGATTATGGAGCACGAAAATTCACGATCACCCTCGACGACGAACTCCAGCTGGGCGGCACTATCGAAGACGGCAAGACGCTCAAGAATCCGCCCTCGCCCGGCTAGAACGACGACGAGGAGAAAGCCAAGGCTGCC
>CAYYUU010000490.1:0-6124 GCA_964474955.1 uncultured Alcaligenaceae bacterium
GCCACTGAGGCCGCGGCACAGAACACCCAGAGCACGACACCAACGACGACCACTAATACCCAGGCGAGGGTCGTCGCTTGCGAGTCGATCACGACCGTCAACGTGTCCTCGCTCCCGGCCCCCGGAATGACCTCCCACTCTGTCCAGTGGCTGGAATCTGCTGGTCCAAGACTTCCCAGTGGGACTGGACTACGATCTGTCTTTTCGACGGTACCACTCGAACCTGGTCTCTCCACCCATTCCGTCACGTGGGCGAAGCGACCCGTTGGGTCCACCCCATTGGCCACGGCAAGGCGGACGGCCTCTTCGAGAAGTGGCCCGGCCACGACATCCTTCCTCACACTTCCCCAGCGCTCGAGTTGTTGTTGGGTGGTCAACAACACCCCTTGGCGACATGGGATGTGGACGATTCCGAGTCCGACCAAGAAGGAGCCCGGAGAGGTGTTAGTCTTTCGCGGTCCGGTCACAGCGTTGGGGCCAATGTCAGCTTCCGCAAAAGCCTTCTTGTCGATGACGATGGGGATGTACTTTGGGGACACCGTGCCTTCTCCTTGGGACCCCGATGCCACCTCCGTTCGGTCAACCAAAAGGCGATCCCAACATTGGATCAATGCCCTCCCCAACGAGGGTGGCTCGGATTCTCGTTGTTCCTCGAGTGTCCTTTGGGCCGTCAACAGAGCATTCCTTTGGCGGTCTTGCCAGGTTTCTTCCGATGGTCCAGGAGTGCTGGCCGGAATGAGCACGTCGCCGCTGCTCCAGATCTTGGTCAACAGCTGCTCCGGGGTGGGGTCGGCCACCGCATTGAGGTCGGGGAGTTGTCGCACCCATTTCCGCGCGAGCGGAGTGTGTCCCGGAGGAAGTCGCCACGTTCGCTTGACGGACAAAGGCGTGACCGATGGGGGAAAGGTCGGTAACCGCGCTCGTAATCGATCCCATAGCCGCCAAGAATTTCCATCTCCCTCCTCGGAGTAGACGAGGTCAAAAACCTGTTCTTCCGCGTTCGGGGCGGCTGGTAGGGTGATGCTCGTTCCCTGCTGGGATTGTTCCTGACGGACCGCACGGACCGCACGCCCCGCGACGTGCGCCGAAAGGAGATTGGTCGCCTCGGGCAAAGTCAATTTGAGATTAGAACGGTGCCAGTTCCGCAGGACGAACCGGAAGTGAAAGAGCGTCGCTCCATGAGGTTGCAGGTACACCGTTAGTCGGGCCCGCGGACACACTTCCGACACCACTGCGGGTTTGGCCAATTGTCGAACCTTGATCTGCTGGCGGGGAGCGTGGTTCGTCGAAGAAACGCGATAAGAGAACAACGAGCACACTTCACCGGGCCCAACCTGTGTGACGCTTGGAAGGTCGGTCTTCTTGTCGACCTCAACAGCGCCCGACACCTTGGCCAGGGACACTTCGATTTCTGCCGTCCGTCGGTTCCTGACGGACACCTGTCCGGACGAGGTCGCCATTCCTTCGAAACGGACCAGAGGTATCTTCAAGGTCTGTTCGCTCCGGTCCGGCTGCGGTTGGGACTTCGGCAAATCCGCTTCGAGTTGGAGCGTACGAGCCCTTACCATCGGTTCGTGGAAGCGAATTTCCCACCACTGAGCCTTCTCGGTCACTCCAAGACGAGCCACTCGCTCGAGAGGCGAGCCAGGGGCCAAAAGGCAAAAATACGGAGGGACTTCTTTGGCAGCCAACCGTCGGACGCTCTCGATGACCCTTTGGGCGTTGTCCCTGTCCCATCTCCATCCTCCCGAAATCGGCGAGGTCGTCCGAAAAAAAACCTTCCGAGTCGCTCCCACGATGGGCTCCAGGTGGAACTTGACGATCATCTTGGCACGTTGCTTTCCGAGGACCACTTCTGTCGAACAGTTCCCTTGGAATGTCCCTTTGTGGGGACGCAAGCGGAGCCTTCCTCCGAGTTCGGTATCCCGGGACGAATAGTAAAAGTCCACGGGACGATTCCCCCAAGGCCCTTCCGTGTCCAGGGTCGTTTGGGATACTTTCGTCTGTTCCGGGTTGGCCAGATAAAGGGGATTCACTGTGACGGCATAGGCGTTGGCGCGGGCACTCGTCGGGTCCACCTCTGGCACGACGTGGGGGAAGGGCAACACGAGAGACTTGATGCCGCTGACGTTGCGAAGGTTCGACTGCAGCCGCAGCCGGAGTGTCACCGGAAAGTCAATTTCCTTCTTTAGCTGGAGCAGCAGAAGTTCTTGTTCCCCTTCCCGGATGGTAGCTCGATTCTGGAGTAGTCCTGCGGGGAACACGTCCACGGATTCGAGTTGCCAAGCAGTTGGAGACGCACGAGGTAGCCGAACCGCTAGCTGGTGCAGGGCACCCTTTACGACGTTGTATTTTAACTCCGACACGAGCGAAGTTCGTCGCGGTTCGATCTGCCACCACGTTCGCTGGTCAATGGCCAACCGAAGTTGTTTGGAGCGGATTCTCGTCCTCGGTCGAGTGACTGTTTTGCCAGTGCTTCGGAATTTCATGACGGTCGGTCGACCTGGTGGGTGCGTAATCCCGGCAAGCTGAAAGTCCCCCAGTGTCCACTGGCCTGTTTCGACTTCTGGGTGGACCTCGATGGTCAGCTCCTCGCCTTCGATGACGTCATCGCGGAGCCGGAGGGACTGGCTGACCCAAATTCCCGACGACACTGCCGGCCCCTCACATCGAATCCGTAAGGGTATCTTGACCGAGGGTTCGCGATTGCCAAATTCCGCGCCGAGGTAGACCACGAGCTTGTCTCGTTGGCCCCCCTTTCCTCGAACGATCTCCCAGCCTTTGAGGGTTCCCTGCAGAGACGTCACGTCCACAGGTTCTCCGGGACCGTCCCATTCAAACTCCAGGGTCTTCACGATGCTGTGGAGGACCTCGACCAACACGTTGTAGTCGGCCTGGACTTGCATCGGCGTGATCTGCTGTCGGGAACGCAGGGACGTCACGAGGAGGGGTGGAACCGCTTCTCCTTTTTCCTGTCCGTAGATCGTGAAACCGACCTTGGTCTTGTCCCCGAAGTGGAGCTGCCACAAGCTGGTTTCGCCTTCTCCGATCGGCGAAGGACCGGAGAGCACGACGCCCTTTTGGAGGGACGTCACGACGCAGTTGGCCGGGAGGGTCAAGTCCAGGGACGAGGCCGGACACGCAGGAATTTGCATTTGATAGCGAAACGCCCCCTTGCGAGTTTCTCCACCGAGCGACCAGTCGAAGTAGGCATGATACTGGTCGTCCGCGTCGAGCCCGCGTGGCAAGTACAAGGCGGGAGACTTGTCCCGTATGTACCCAAGGACGGCGGGAGAGCCATCGGAGTGTTTCTTGGTCTGGATCGAGACGTTCTTCAGGGCGAGGCCGAGTGAAGGCAGGGGCAACAGGCCGGGCGCTTTCTCGGAGTAAGCAATCGTCCAATCTCCCGTTCCGACGAGCCCGTCGCCCTCCAATCTGGCACGGTACTGGGCCTTCAGCAGCTGTGGCGATTTTGCCTTCTTTCGATGGTTTTCCCTCGCGCGTTTCAACTTCCGTTCGAACTCCAGACGAGGGAGTGCCTGAAGGACGTTCCCCTGTTTCAATTCCACGGGGACTCTCTCTGGTGGGATGACCATACGGCGGACACGGAACGGAGCTTGCCGAGGCTGAACCCCAAAACAAGGTTGAGCTAACACGAGACAGGTGACGAAGACCACGGGGCCGACCCAACCGCTCAGCCTATTCCATTGAAAACACGTCCTGAAGCCACACGAGTTGTTGAACATGTCGTTCCTGCTGTTCCCTACAATTTCTTTGCGCCTTCGCGCAAGGTTCTGACTCATGCCTATTTTGTTTTGGAGTGTCGTTTTTCACTCCGCGGAAAGACGCACGTCTTGATTTTTGTTTTGGAGTGCGGCCCCTCGACCCCGCTTTATCGTTTCGTCTTTGTCCTTCTGTTCCCTGTACCTATTCGCCATTCCCTGCTTCCAGGTGACTGTCTCGGCGAGCGGGTGCATCGATCGTCGAGGGTTCCCGGCTCGGCAAACCCGACTGGGTAATCGACGAGCCTTTCTGGCTTCGGGTGAAACTCGGAAGGAAGAGCACGCGACGACGATAACGCCTGTGCAACAACCATTGAACGGCCAGGACACACACGAGGATCACGGCACCGGGTTGGGCACCATAAAGGAGCTTCGGAAAGAGAGAAGGCCAGCCGAAAACGACGGCGATTAATCCCCCCACAGTGAGCGTCGCCAGGAGCCACCAGGAGACTCGTTTGGGCGTGCCCAGCCCCAAGCACACGCCTACGACCAGCACCAAAAATGAGCATCCCAAGAGCCAGAACTGTCGGGGGACGAACGTCACGCGGACCGGACTGAGATCACGCGTCCAGAAGACCGGTCCTTGCGAACGGACCGTGGGTTGACCAGCCTTGCCACTGATCCAGAAGTCCAGGTCCGAAACTGTCGTCCCGGGGGTGGGAGTGAATAGCCAACCTTCCCATTGCCAGTTTTGGGGAGCGATAGAATGCCGTCCCAGGATGAGTGGAAGTTGGCCACGCTCCGGTGTGATTTGCCACTTCACTTGTCCTAGATAGACCTGCCCCAACATTCGCGGTGGCCGGAGGAGTTGACCCAAACGCACGGTGTCCACCTGGTCGGTTGGCACTTTGTAAGACACCTCCATCACGAACGGCGTCTGGAACAATGGCACCTGGGTGTTGTCAACCCGAACGACTCGACCGCCTACCTCGACCGTACGGTAGGGTAATTTCCACGACTGGCCGGTTTTCGAAGTGAGAATGATCTCCGGACCTTCGGGCCCAGTCTTTACGGAAAAAGGAAATTCGACGTCGAGGTGCTCAGCGTGGAGCTTGGTCACCAGGAATCTCGCCCGAAGGAAGTGGTCACTCGTTTCCGAGAACTTTACCTGGATCAGTGTTCGATCCACCACAATGCCTGTCAACGGCTGGAGGGTTGACGGCTCCAACTCGATGGTAAGCGGAGCCTTGGTCTGTTTGCTCGAGACCACGAGGACCGGGAGAGTGTTCTTGTTCGGTATGATCTGCGGCCCTTCCTCCTTCCACTGCTCATTCCCCGGGACAACGGAAGGAACAGTCGGGACAACGCCCGTTGTGTTCCAGAACCGCACGAACGTCTGCGTCGGTGGGGTCTCTCGGGGATGGATCAGGGGGACGCGGAATTGCTTAGTGGTGGCTCTTTTCGCACCGACCTCCGAAGGCTTGGGTGCAGGAAATGGCAACGGGAAATCGTATTCGATCTCGATGGTCCCTTTGGAACCGACCTTGACCTGGAGGACCTTTTCACCGACCTCCGAAAGTTCCTTCCCCCCACGAATGATCGGTTGTCCTACTTCGTCTCGCCGCAGACGAACACCAGGGGGAAGTTGCAGGTTCACGACGTGATCTGGTGTTCCTGAAGTGTTGCCCGGAAGTTGTTTTCGATGGTCCTGAAAGTTGAACCGTAACGACTCCCGGACGAACGGGTGCCTGCCCTTGAGAATGACGTCCGCCGTGATGGTGACGGGAACGGCCGGGCGAGATTTTTGCCACCGCAGATCGATCGAAGCCGGCGCCTGGGACGTCTGATGAACAACCTCTTGCTTCTCCAAGACTGTGTTCTTGCCCAACCCCTGGACACTCACGATCTCGTAGTCGTCGACGATTTGAGTAATCACGTAGCTTTTCCAGGATACGGAGAGCGGACGCGGGAGGTTCACGCGAACATGTTGGATGCCCGGAGCGATCTGGTACGATCCTCGGACAATGACTTTGAAGTGGTCGAAGTAAATTTTGCTCAGCTTGATCCTGGCCGCGTTCGGGTGGTCAGGATCGGTGTACAACTCGGCGGAATTTAATTGCTTGTCCTTCGTTTGCTCGTAGCACTGATACTCCCGTAACCGAGGATACTCGACGAACCATTTTCTCTTCACGCGGACGGTCCCTACTCCGATGAGATTCGTCGGGAAGGACGTTGGGTTGATGGCCGCTAGTTGGGACAGGAAGGTAAACTCCTTCGGTAGTTTTCGGGGGAGTTCGATCAGCAATGAGTTAAAAACATTTTGCTTGGGGGTGACAAGGATTTGCGAACGAACTTCAATCTCACACGCCCCGGTAAGCGATTTCTGGTGAGCCAGAGAATGG
>CAYYUU010000491.1:0-6096 GCA_964474955.1 uncultured Alcaligenaceae bacterium
CTTATTCAAACAACAACAAAACGGAAAGACCAACTTCAGATCAGTAAAATGTTACGCAACCGGCTCCAGACTCACTCCGGATGCGTTCGCCAAGGACTTGGGCGGAAGGTAATTGATAGATAGTTGCTTTTCGCTCCCGCGAAAAGTTTTTCTCTTTGTGACTTTTCACTCCGCGAAAAGCAACTTCGCCAAATTCGTCTCTTCTGTATTCTCGATCCAAACCACTCACATTCTCCGATCCTTCAGCACCGAATCCGGATCACTTTCATCATTTGGAGAACATATATGTCCGCGGGCGAATGGATCGTCCACGGTAGACGTGTGCGCCGGATCGACACGAACGCGAGCGGCGAAAATGTCCTGCTGCTTTACACCTCGGGGAGTGCTCATACTCTCACGAAGAAGGAGGACTAATCCAATAACGAGGCAGAAGTGAGCCCAAACATAGGCTCCGTACACCTGAGCAAGTTTCGCCATTCGCGAACCGAATGGTCCATAAATGCTCGTGCTCGTCGACGTCACCAGGACGACCACAGCCACGAGTGACCAAACGATATATCTTCGCACGCCTATCGAAGACTTTGTCTTGGCCTCCGTATCCTCGTGAAGTTTCCGCGACGACAGATGCAAGTAATACGTCATCACGGCGAAGGGTAAGACCCACGAAACACAATGGTGCTTCCAGGTCCTCTCGCTCAATAACAACATCCCTACAAGTATAAACGCGTATTCGGCGGCCAAACGCCACGTTTTCCGCATGGTCGTCGGCGCGCGACAACTCCAAACCATGACCGCTAGGAACGCGAGTCCAAAGCCCTTCAACAATAGCTTGAGGAACCCCCGATCGAGATTCGCTATATTGTGATATTCCGTCGGAACATAATCTCCATCGGTGTAGACCGAAAACGAAGGGCCATCAGTGAGCATTCGATAAGTGAATCCGGGGAGCGATTGATTCTGGTGTTCCGTCGTAACCTTTCCTTCGACCACGTAGGGAACCACCATCTGATCGACCCAATGCTTCAACAAACGCGTATTCCGGTCCACCCCCAGCCACGTCGACGGGACTACGAAGAAGAACAACACCAACCCAATTCCACACCAGGCCAGAACTTTCCATCCTCGTTTCCAGGCGAAGTACGGCAGAAATAACGCCGGCGTGATTTTACAAGCAATCGCCAGCCCCAGCAGCAGTCCCGACGTTCGGTCCCGGCCTTTGCGAAACGCATATAACGCCCCGACCACCAGGAACACAATGAACAAATTCACGTTCCCATGGGTGAGGTCTCCCAAGATGGGACGAGTACTCAGTACAATGGTCAGTACCTTTGCCCAAAGCGGGAATGGCTTGTCTGGGTCTTCGACTAACGCGAATACCCATCGAAAAACGAGAAACACCATCCCGACCTTGAGATAAAACCAAACGAGCGCACCCAGCAGTGGAGGCAACGCCATAAACGGTCGTAACACCAAGGCCATGATTGGTGGATTGGGATATGTATGTTTGTGGTAAATGTCGTAGCCCAAATCGAGATCGAGAATCTGGCCACGCCAACGCAAGAAGGCCGAACGATTATCTCGTTCATCATCGTGGATTTTTGCGACATACTGAATGCTCAGCCCGACAAACAGGAGCAGCACAACACGCAAAAACCAATGATACCTTGCGGGGGTCCAAAAGCGGGAAAAAGTCTGGGCGTTCATCTGGGCGCATCCTTGCCTTGGGAACGCAGGAACACCATGACCCCGACAGAGTCTGGTGTCGTCGAAAACAGCGAGGGTTCCGGTCTCCCGGACCGAAAGTTACGGCAACTGTAGCAACCAAGACTTTTTGGAACAAGCCGAGAACCTGGGACCGCCGGATTTTGGAATCGTCTGATGCCTGCCCGAAGCGCGAGCAAGGGAACGTCTTGTCTTCTCATGCGTTTCAAAATAATTGGCCCGATGCGTTCGTTGGTCTCGCAACATCTTTCAGAACCGCCACAACCGGAAGGAAACTACGCCGTGTCCCTCACGAGAGATCAAGTCCGAGAAGTAGACCGAATCGCCATCGAAGAATTCGGACTCCCAAGCGTGATCCTCATGGAAAATGCCGGAAGAGGCTGCGCTGAACTACTCATACGGCTGGGCATCCATGCACCGGTCGGAATCGTTTGCGGCAAAGGCAACAACGGCGGAGACGGCTTCGTCATCGCTCGCCACCTCGTCAACCACGGTTTCGACGTGAAGGTTTTGTTGTTGGGAGACCCGGAGGAAATCTCCGACGACTCGAAGGTGAATTATGGTATCGCGTCGCTCATGAACATCCCAATCGAAGCTCGTTCCAAGGAGGACATCAAGGCCGATTGGATTTGGGAAGAGTTAGCAGGGTGTGAGTGGATCGTGGATGCGATCTTCGGGACAGGCATCAGCGGCGAAGTACGTCCTCCCTATGACGCGATCATCGACGCCATCAACGCGAGCGAAGCGGTTCGCTTCGCCGTGGACATTCCATCGGGGCTCGATTGTGACACAGGAAAGCCACTCAACAAATGCATCAAGGCCCAGCACACCGCCACGTTCGTGGCCGTGAAGGCCGGCTTCGAACAGCCCGAAGCCCAAGAATGGGTCGGGCAAGTTCATGTCATCGGGATCGGAGCGCCGGAAGAATGCGTTCGATTGGCTCGCCACCGGATCGAATAACTTCTCGTAATCCATCCCATTTGGTTTGGTCCCTGATTCGGTTGGGCTGGTTGAAAACCATCCCACAGCGTGAAAGAGGGACTTCTTTCGAGCTTTCTTCCAATGGCCATAGTGACTGATTCAATTCCAGACGAGCCAACGAAAGTGAGTCAACTACATGATCGAGGTCCGTGATCTGTCCTTCACATATCCAGGCACTCCGCAGCCAGCCATCCAAAATCTATCTTTCGCCATTCAAGACAACGAGATCTTCGGATTCCTCGGGCCGAGTGGTTCGGGGAAATCCACGACTCAGAAAATACTCATCGGTCTACTCAAAGAGTACGCCGGGCGAGTCGAAATCCTCGGCAAGCCCCTTTCGGATTGGAGCCACGAATACTACGAACAAATCGGAGTCTCCTTCGAACTGCCGAACCATTACTTGAAGCTCACGGCCAAGGAAAACCTCGAGTACTTCCGGTCGCTCTACGCCGTGGAAACTGAGGAACCAAATCACGTCCTCGAACTCGTCGGACTGATCGAAGACGCAGACAAACCAGTCGGGAATTTCTCAAAGGGAATGAAGAACCGGTTGAACGTCGCCCGTTCGTTACTCAATAAGCCGAAATTACTGTTCCTCGACGAACCGACCACCGGACTTGACCCGGTCAACGCTCGGCGAATCAAAGACCTGATCGCCAGCGTTCGAGATCGTGGGACGACCGTCTTTCTCACGACCCACAACATGATGGTCGCCGACGAACTCTGCGACCGCGTTGCCTTTCTCGTCGATGGTGAAATCAAACTCATTGATTCGCCGCGAGAACTCAAGCTACGCTACGGGACGCGGACCGTTCGGGTGGAATGCGGCCAGAACGGACAAACTTCCGGACAGGACTTCCCGCTCGAAGGCATCGCCGACAACGACGAGTTCTTGAACATGTTGCGGCGAGACGACCTCCAGACAATCCACACCCAGGAAACAACGCTCGACAACATCTTCATCCAGGTAACGGGGAGGGAACTCGTATGAAACGATTTCTCTCGACGTTTCGTCTCGACGTGGTCATACAGTTTCGCCAGGGTTTCTACTACGCGACAGTCGTAATAGTTCTCATGTGGGCGGCTCTACTGACGGTCCTCACAACTTCCTTGACCGCCTCCTCTGGTTCTGGAATTGACACCGGCGCACATAATCCCACGGAGTTCATTCGTGGAATGTATCCGGCAGTGATGTTTGGAAACATGGTTGTCACGACGTTTCTATTCGTCGGCGGATTGGTGTTATTGGAGAAGGCCCAACGTATTCATGAAGGACTCGTCGTTTCGCCACTCCGAGTCGACGAATACCTGTGGAGCAAAGTAGGAAGCCTAACCCTTTTGGTGTTAGTCGAGAGCCTACTCATAACGGGCTGGGCCTGGTTCTTGAATATGTTCGAGACGTTGAATCCTATATGGGTCACGTTAGGACTCATACAAGGAGCAATCGCTTTGACGCTATCGGGAATAGTGATGGTGATGCGATATAACTCCCTCAACGAGTTTCTGCTTCCGGCGAGTATGGTCACAGGTATATTAGAGGTACCTGCGATTCGTTTCCTTGGCGTCGAAGACCACTTTCTGTTCTATCTTCTTCCGTCCTACGGCTCGCTGCTCTTGCTGGAACAAGCACAACACTCACTTCAGCTTTGGCAGTTGATCTATGCTTTCACATATCCCACCATTTGGGTAGTCGTGGCCTTTCTCTGGGCGCGAATTGCATTTCGAAAATTCGTTCGGGTGTAACGTTCGGCGAATTTTTTTTCGTTGAGTGATCTTGGACAAGCCTGAAGCGCGAGCGAAGGACAAGAAAGATCCTTCGCTCGCGCTTCAGGCTTGTCACAACGGGAAGGACAAGAAACACCTTTGCTTGCGCTTCAGGCTTGTGACCCAAAACAAACTCGCATCCGACCGAAGCAATCCAAAGTTGGAACGTCGAATCAGCGCTCCGCATGGCCTGGCAATTCACTTCAACCCTGCCGGAACCGCCCACAGCCTCAGAAATCCATTCGCGGTCCCCGATAGCACCTTCGCCCCATCTTCAGACATGGCCACGGTCGTGATCGCTGTTCGTTCCGGTGGTTGTGCTTCGACTAGTTCCCCGCTTGGAAGTTTCCACCATCGCAAAACTCCATCGGCGGCTCCGGTCACAGCCGTTTCGCCGTTCGGAGAAATGGCGACCGAACGCACGGCCCCTCGGTGTCCCGATAGCCGCCCCACTTCCCTTTTTTGGTGGAGATTCCAGACACGCGCGTTCCCGTCTTGTCCACCCGAGACGAGCCAACGTCCGTCTCTCGAAACCGCCAGACAAAGGACCGACTGAGGATGCCCCGATAACACACCGACCGACTGTTGGGATTCCCGATCCCAAACCCGGATCGATTGATCTCGACTCGCCGAGACACACCAAGAAGTACGCGGCACGAACGCGACGCCTGTGATCGAACCCCGATGACACGAATGTCGAACGAGACGCTTTCCTGATTCCACGTCCCACAAGCGGACGACGCCATCGTCTCCTCCGCCTACCAAATGGGTTCCTTTGTCGCAGAAGGCCAAGCTGCGGATGGCCGCTCCCCCTTTTCGGAGACGGCACTTGACCTTGCGGGTGTCCGTGCTCCAGAGGGCGACGGTTCCGCTCGTGCTTGCCGAGGCAATGTTCGGTCCGGTCGGCGAACAAGCCAACGTTGTTACCGCCGAACGATGTCCGAGCAACTGACACACAAGTTCACCGCTGCGAGCATCCCACAACCGAATCCAGCTCATCGGTCCTTCTGCGTCAAAACTGCCCGACCTTACAACCTCGTTACTGGCCGACACAATCCACTCTTCTTGGTACGGAAAGGCCGCACAAACGACCTCGTTGGGTTCGTCGGAGAAATTCGTGAGGGGCTGGCCATCTTTGGGCTGTTGTGTACGAGAAACATCAGTCGAGGGCGTCTTCACCGGTGGCCGGAGAGGCATTTTCCTACGGTTGGGGAAGTGCGCCAGGAGAATGTCATACGTCTCCAGAAACTCCGGATCCTGGGGATCGATTTCCAGGAGTTGCTCCACCGTCGATAACGCTGGTTCCAGGAGGTTGCGTTGCAACTGAGCCATGAGCGTCTGCACGAGGAGCTTCCGTTTCGCCTCAGAATTGGAACCCTGAGGTTTGGACTGCCCAAATAAAGAACTCCGCCGCGAGTTTTGGGGATTGGAAAACACAAAAAGCCTCCGCGAAGCACACCAAAGCCACGCCCCAGCCGACTCTCTGGAGCGAGGGGGAGAGATCTTCCCTTCTGCATAACTGTACCTCAGAGATGGCGTGCAGACCGAAAGTTCTTCCGTTTCGTTGGTAGCTTAATTTCCCGGCGTTCCTTCAACACGTCGCTGCGGTTGTGATGTCGCTACCTCATC
>CAYYUU010000492.1:0-6093 GCA_964474955.1 uncultured Alcaligenaceae bacterium
TCCCGCTTCGCTCGGGTTTGTCCCTCTCCCCGCAAGCGGGGCGAGGGACTTTGAAGCCAGGAGCCTTTTCGTTCGTGGCAATTAATTTTGGTATCGAAATTCGGCACTTGCGAACAAAGCTTGGCAAAACGTCGTCCAGGCCATTTCTCGCCGTTGATTCACTTGTGGATATTGTTGCTTGAGTCGTTCTTCGACGGCGTCGAGATAATCGAGAACTCGCTTCTGCTCGCCTTCTTTGGGATTGCGAGCGAGGGCCAATCGATAGGCCAATTCGACCCGATCGGGGTCGCTCATGGTATCCTTCATGAGCCGCTTGGCCATCGTCTTGGCCTGCCCGATTACGAATTTGCTGTTCATCATATAAAGCGCCTGGGCCGGCACGGTCGTGACGGTTCGGCTTCCGACTACGAGACTCGGTTCGGCGAAGTCGAAGAGCTTCAAGACCTCGAGCAAGTCCGTTCGCAGGATCGGCAGATACACGCTTCGGTGGTTGAATTCTTCTTGAAGCGGCTTGGTGTTGATCCCTCGCCCGACTTCTCCGAAGCCCATCCGAACGACGAGCGATTTTTTGGGTTGCTTGGTGTCGAGCTTTCCGCTGGCGTGCAAAATACTGTCGCGGATGGCCTCTACGTCGAGTCGCCGCAACGTCCGCCGCCACAGATATCGGTTGTCCGGATCGACCTCGTAGTTCGTCGCGTCGTAAGCCGAAGCCAGTTGATAGGTCCGACTGAGGACGATTTCGCGGATCGTTTTCTTCGTGGACCAGCCATTCGCGATGAATCGTTTCGCGAGGTAATCGAGCAACTCGGGGTGGCTCGGTTTCTCGCCGTTCGTGCCGAAGTTGTCGACCGTCCGAACGATACCTTGGCCGAACAAGTGATGCCAAATGCGATTCACGGCGACGCGAGTCGTCAGCGGATTGGACGGATCGGTCAACCATTTCGCAAGTTCGAGACGACCGCTCTGCTTCGGATTGACCTTGATGGGTTTCTTGATTTCGACCGCCGAAAGAAAACCTCGTGGGGCGGGTTCGCCTTGCTTGTTGAGTTGGCCTCGGACGAGAACTCGCAAGTCCGTTGGTCGTTTTTCTTCCGTGACGGCCATGCAGTAATCGGCCTTTGGGGGAGCGTTTTTCTGGTGTCGAATCAAGTCCTTGCGAAGGGCCCGAAGCTCTTGTTGAGCCTTCTTGTAGGCTTCTGGATTTTTCTTCATGTTGCGGCGGAGTCGCTTGACTTGCCGAGCCGCGTTCCTGATTTTTGCGTTCAGTTGAGCCACTTGTTTCTGATACGCTTTCGCCTTTTTCGCTTCGGCGGGTGACTTCTGTCCGATGACCTTTAAGTTCGAATTGTTCTTCTTGTTACTGCCATACAGCGTCTTGGTGCTAGCAAAGATACTTGCGAGAGAATAATAGTCCTTCGTCGGAATCGGGTCGAACTTGTGATCGTGACACCGGGCACACGAGACGGTCAACGCGAGGACCGACCGCGACGTCGTGTCGATTTGATCGTCGATGACGTCCATCTCGAATCGTTTGCCGCGAGAGCTGAATGGCTTCGGTCCAAGTGCCAGAAAACCAGTCGCAATCGTGAGCCGGTCTTTTTCTTCCTGGGTCTTGGCCGACAAAAGATCACCGGCAATTTGTTCGGTGACGAATCGGTTATATGGAATGTCTTTGTTGAAGGCGTCGATAACGTATCGCCGATATCGCCAGGCGTGCGGGAACAATACGTCGCGATCGAGCCCATTTGACTCGGCGAAGCGAGCCACGTCGAGCCAGTGTCGGCCCCATCGTTCGCCGAACTGCGGCGACGCCAACAACCGATCGACGATCTTTTCGTATTGTTTGCGTGTGGGGTTCTGGGCGAATTCCTGGATCGTCTTTGGCGAAGGCGGCAGACCAACCAGGTCGTAGTGAACCCGGCGCAGCAGAGCGACGGGTTTGGCATCGTTGACCGGTCGGAGCTTTTTCTCTTCGAGTTTGGCGAGAACGAAATTGTCGATTCCGTTCAAGGGCCACTTGGCGCTGGCGACCTTGGGAGGTTCGTGATTTTCGGTGGGTTGGAGAGACCACAAGTCTTTGGCGGTTTTCCAACTTTTCGCAACAACTTGTTTTCCGTCTCGCGGGTCGGGAGCACCCATTTGAATCCACTTTTGAAAATCGGCGAGGACGCTATCCGGAAGTTTCTTCTCCGGCGGCATCTTCATGTCGGGATTCTTGTACGTGATCGCCTCCCAGACGAGACTGCTTTTGAGATCCTTGGGGACGATGCCATGGCCAGTGTCTCCACCCATCCGCATGTTCTCACGCGTGTCGAGCATTAACCCACCGCGTGAGCGTCGACTTTCCTGGGAGTGACATTTGTAGCAGTGCTGAACGAGAACGGGCCGAATCTTCTTCTCGAAAAACGCAATTCCTTCGGCCCGGCTGACCTTCCGTGTCTGGCCGAAGGCGAGACTACTGAAGACGCACAAACCGACCAACGCTGTCAAGAAGACTTGTTTTTTCATGGTGATATATATCTCAGAAGATACTGAATGTCGCTGGCAACCGATTTGTCGGGACAAACACTCCCCCCAACATGTCGGCAAGATCATTCCCGAAACAGCAAACCAGACAGTTGAAAGTCTCTATTTGGTGGGAAACGACAACGGTTGTTGCAATTGGGAGGGACAGAGGAGATCCAGCCTCTGCAAAAATAGCGTGCGTTGCCATCCAACAGTATTAGACCATTCACAATTGTTCAATTTTCATATCTTAATTCGTTGGATGCCAATACGCAAGATATTGCTCAAGTCTTTGCCGTTTTTTCCGCCGGAATGGTCGTGGAAGTTTTTTTCCGAAAAATGGCGAAAACGCAACATTTTGAAGTGCGTTCATACTATACTATAGTATAGTATTTGTGTGAATAGTAATTGTGGAGAGAAAGACGAGACCTCACGCGAAGGTGCGAAGAAAGAAATGGGAAGAAAGTCACCACGGATCACACAGATGAACACGGATGAAAAAACAGCAAGAGGGAACCGGGAACAGCGAATAGGGAATAGAAAGACAGTGTGAGGCCAGCGGATCGCAGCGAAGCGAAGCTGCACACGAGAAAGTCCACGTCCCAGCCAGCGTCAACACCAGACAGCAATGGACAGGTTCCAAACCTGTCCTGCGGCCTTGAAATAAAAGGCAGAGTACAGGGTCCGTAAATGGGAGGGTGCCGGAGCGATTTTTGGGGTCTTTTTGTTCCCGTTTCTGACCCGTTTTTGACTTTTTCTGGTTTGGTGGAGGATGGATTCACGCGGATTTGATCCGGGAACAAGATAAGAAAAAGGCAAGTAAGAAGCATCATAAAAGTTTTGTTATAAAAGCATAGTGATGATATCCGGAGCTGAAATTATGTTGAAATGGCTATAAATAGTCGGTGTCATGGTTGGATTTGCTGAGGTTGCGTCATGAGCTGGTTCAAGCGTTTTGGTCCGGGGTTGTTGGTCGCGGCGGCGTTCATTGGGCCAGGAACGCTGACGACGGCGACACAAGCCGGAAGCACGACGCAATTCGCGTTACTCTGGGCCATCGCGTTTGCGGTCGTGGCGACGATCATTCTCCAGGAAATGGCCGCTCGGCTTGGGATCGTCACTCGACAGGGGCTCGGTGAGGCGTTACGCACCACGTTCCGAAATCCGGTCATGCAATGGTGTTCGATCGCGCTCGTGATTGCCGCCATTGGTTTTGGAAATTCAGCCTACCAATTCGGAAACGTGACCGGTGCTGCGTTGGGGCTGCAAGCCATGTTCAAAGGCGAAGTTTGGGTCTGGGCCGTTGTGGTTGGGTGTGGGGCTTTCGCGTTGTTGGCGATAGGCAGTTACAAAATCCTCGAGAAAATACTCATCGGCCTCGTGGTGGTGATGAGTCTTGTGTTTGTGATCACGGCGATCCTATCCAAGCCCGACCTTGCAGCCGTCGGAAAAGGACTCGTCGACGTGTCGATTCCTCCGGATTCTCTCCTCACAGTCGTTGCTTTGATTGGAACGACGGTCGTGCCATACAACTTGTTCCTGCATGCCAGCGCCGTTCGTGAGAAATGGTCGGAGTCCGAACCGGTCGACCAAGCCCTTTCCGAGGCGAGGGTGGATACAGCGGGAGCCGTGACGTTGGGCGGATTCGTGACGCTTGCGGTCGTCGCAACGGCTGCGGCGACGTTTTACGGATCGGGCAAAACGGTCAAGACCGCTGCGGACATGGCGCAGCAACTCGGGCCGCTTCTCGGGTCCATGGCCAAAATCTTCTTTGCGATTGGTTTCTTCTCGGCAGGTTTGACGAGTGCTATCACCAGCCCACTTGCGGCAGCGTATGCCGTCTCCGGGGCTTTGGGGTGGAAACCTGTTCGCGAGGACAAACAACCGTGGCAGTTTCATCTCGTGTGGTTCGTCGTGTTGGCAGTTGGAACCTACTTTGCCACACGGGAGGAGAGGCCGGCCCAAGGGATTATGTTCGCCCAGGCCGCGAACGGAATATTGCTCCCCATCGTGGCTATCTTTCTCATCATCGTGGTCAACCGCAGGGAATTAATGGGGAAATATCGAAACGGGGTAATTGGAAATGTTTTGGGCCTGATTGTTGTGCTCGTTGCTGCAGGTTTGGGGGGCTTTTCGCTATGGAAAGTTGCACGGACATTGCTGGGGTGAGCAAGAACAACCAGGCTCCACAAACGAGGAATCGCTAGATATCTCTCATGAGTTTTGCCAACCAAAATCGGTAATGTGTGGATTTGGAACGAGCCTGAGGCGCAAGTGAAGGCGTTTCTGGCCTTCGCTGGCGTTTCGTGCTGGTATCTTTCGGGAAGTGTCGTCTTTCGGTCCGCGAAAGGACGCAGTGTTTCGCGTTTCGTTCAAGGTCGCCTCAGGCTTGTAAAAAACGCCAAGGCCCGAGACAGATCCTTCGCTCGCGTTTCAATCTTGTAGCGAAGATTTCAAAATGTCGAGGAATCGAGTCTGATGGACGAACAAAATTTCTTGCGAGCTATTCAGGCGAATCCCGAAAACGAGGTCTCTCGCCTTGTCTATGCCGATTGGTTGGAGGAAAGAGGCGACACCACGAAGGCCGAATTCCTTCGCGTCGAGCACCAACTGTCTCCTCTGCTCGCCGTACACACGGAACCAAAATCCTTGAGTAGGATCCTCGGTGGGCGCTGGATCCAACCCGAACTTCCAACCAGGCGTTTCTTTCGAGATCCTTGTTATCGCGAAATGTATGGGCGGTTGAGCGAGTTGGTTCCGATGATGGATTTGGATTGGGTCCAGAAGGTCAGTATCGTTTCACAAGGAGTCCTGCAAGGCTACGAAGAGCTTAGACCAATGTTAAGTAGATGGTCTACTTCAAAGTTGAGCTGGGCAGACTTCGAAGAGAGGCTTTGTGACACATTCGTTGGTGTCTACGAAAGAGAACACGTCGAAGCATCGTTCCTTATTCCGGTTGATTATCGCCTGAGTCTCTCCACCTTCGACGCTACTTGTGCCATGCATGGTTGGTCGGCTTCGCTCGGGGTCCCTGTCTGGTTCAATTCGGAAGACTCCCTCCTACGACTTCGTGAAAGCAACTTTGCCGGCGTCGACAGGACGCGTGCCCCCGGTTTCTGGGTCCCTGTGGGAAGATACTACGGCTCTCGACTACATTGCGTCTGTTGTGATCAGTCTCATGAACTTTACGGCACCTTGGTATTCTTTCGCAAACAACCTCCTTTCGGAGAGCCTACCCAAATCATGTCCCCAAACTGGTTGGTGTATCTGCGGAGTATTTTCGCCTGGGCGACAATCTGATTCGTTGACCGATTTCCGTATAATTTTTTTGACGGGTTTCATTTGTTTTCCCCAGAAGTAAACTCGTTGATTGAGGAGAACGCGGGAGCGGACGCTCTCCAAAACACACCAACCCGAAGCGCAAGCGAGGAAACAGAAAGACGAAAGCATCGTAAAGCCGCCGCACTCCAAAACAAAAACAAAGATAACGGCACACGAGGAACGCGAAATTTATTGATGTCCGATTTTGGAGTTTTTCGGTGGCACGTCCCCGAGGACACGAGGGGCGTGGGTCTTTGAGGTCCACGC
>CAYYUU010000493.1:0-6084 GCA_964474955.1 uncultured Alcaligenaceae bacterium
TGCTTCAGACCCGAAAGCCAGCCACGAATCGCCCCGGATAAACACAGGCACACAAACTCCTTTCATCTATGTTCGTCCGGGGTGATTTTCTACCTCTTTGTTCTTCTACTTCTTGTCCTCTGCCGCTCTTCGAATCGATGCAATCGCTTGCCGAGCCGTCTGTCGAACTCCGGAATTTTCATCCGTTTCCTTCGTCTTTTCCAGAACCGGTAGAGCAGACTTGGCATACTTTCCCAGAGAGCCCAGCACGGACGCCGCTTGCCCACGAATCGTAGAAGACTTATCCGTCAGAGCTTCCGTCAAATACGGAACGAAGGGCTTGGCGAGATGGGCTCGGCCCCGAAGATGGTTGATCATGTTGGCCCGAGTCGTGGTATCCTTCTCGGCCTTGAGAATCGCCAGCGAGAGTTTCGGCTCGGCGTGGAGTTGTTGTAGACTCCAAAATCCCATAGCCCGGACGTTCTTGTCTTTCTCGTTCTCGAGAGCTTTGGCGATGGCTTGAGGAATCTCTTTCCCGGACCTTCCACCGTAATACGCCAACATCCGAACGGCCCAAAGACGATTTCCACTTCGGTCCGAATCCAAGGCTTTGAGCATGTACGGCACGCCACGTTTCTGAGCATTGTTGATGACGTTGCGGGCGGTCGCTCGCACGTTTGCATCCGAGTCGTTCATCAGCGGAACAATCGCTTTGAGGGCTTCTTGGACATCTTCCTGGGAGCGCCGGTTCCAGTTCCAAACCGTCCACGCCGCCTGACTGCGAATATAGGCGTCCTCGTGTTTGAGGGCTTTCTTCATCAACGGCGTGGCTGTTCGCCCACCACTTTGGATGACATAAAACGCGCTTCGGCGGGTGCCTCTGTTCTTCGAATCCAGCAACTTTTCCAGGTGCGGTAAGACTTTTTTTCTCTCGGCGGGGTAGCGCACGAGTCCCTGAGTTGCCTGAAGTTGGACGCTTTCATTCTTATCCTCGAGGGCTTTTCGGAGATATGGAATTCCCGTCTCGCCGAACGATTGAAAGGCTTGCACGGCCGTCAAACGCACAGCCGATTTCTCGTCATCCATCAACATTGCAATGGCCGAGATTGCCTTGTCCCGATCATAGCGATACCTCTGAATCCCATAAACTGCCGCCCGACGGACGTTCTGATTCTTGTCTTTCAGAGCGTCCAACCAAACGGGCCAAACCCCTTCGATCTTGAGATTCAGTTGACCCAAAGACTGGAGCGCGTAGACCCGTTGCGAGAACTTTTCGTCCTGCGCCAGTTTGAGCAGAACCGGTGCCGCCTCTTTCAGTGATTTCCGAATCTGTAACAAAGCATAAGCCGACCGATATCGAACGCTCTTGTCTTTCGACTTCAGAGCGGCCACCAGAATCGGGGTCGCTTTTCCGACAGCCTTTCGCAAATTAGAATAATACCGCATCTGGATAATCAGGTGAGCAATCTTGTACTGTTGCTCGGGGTTACCGCTTTCGAGAATCTCCAGGAGTGTTTCTGCGGGGTTGGCACCAACATTGATCAGGGCATAGAAACATGCCCGTTGCAAATCTCTGTCGCCTTCCAGCAACCCCTTTTGCAGATATGGCGTCGCCGCCTTCGCTCCGGACCCAAGCGATTGCAGAGCATACGCCGCGGACAATCGAACCGACCGATATTTATCTTTCAATGCGTACGCGAGCCCAATGACGACCAATCGATCAGTGACACGCATGTAGCCCAGTTGTTGAGCCGCCGACTGCCGAACGTCATCGTGCTTTGAGCCAAGCGCATCGACAAGGACCGGCACGCCAGCGCCTCCAACTTCTCGTAGCCCTTGTAGAGCACTCTGGCGAATGGAATTGTTCTTGTGGTCGAGAGCTTTCTTTAAGTAGGCCACGGCTGGACTACCGATTTTCCCCATCGTTTGCGCGACTTGAGACTGAAGCCCAGCCTTCGGGTCGATGAAGAGCTTGTACAACGCAGGCAAGGCCTTTTCCGCATCGTGGCCAATCTCGCCCAGCGCCGTCAGAGCCATCTGGCGAGTCTCTGCGTCTTTGAGACCGTCGACCAGAGCCGGAACCGCCTTCGCCCCGAACGCCGTGAGCGCCGTCGTTGCGGCTTGTCGCACGTCTTGGTTCTTGTCCTTCAAGGCGTCTGTCAACACCGAGATCGCCTTTTCAGGATCTGGATTGATGCGTCCCAACGCGTAAGCCGCTTTCCGGCGAACGTCGTCATTCTTGTCCGCCAACAGCCGAATGACACCCCGGCTCGCGTCCTCAGCGTCTTCGCCGATCAAACCAATCGCCCAAACGGCATACAGCCGGACGGCCTCGTCTTTCGCATTCAATTTTTTCTTCAGAGCCGGAACAGCGGCTTTACCCATCTCTCCGAGAGCCAACATCGCGTTGAGGCAAACTTCTTCGTTCGTTTGAACCAACGTCCCGAGCAGCGCCGGAATAGCCTTCGCCGCTTTCGGCCCGCGTGTAGCGATTTCTTCGATGGCCTCGACTTGTGCGGTCGGATCAGAACTTTGCACGACGGAGATCAACTCGTCGATTGTTTTCTTCTTCGGAGTGGATTTTTGCTGGCCGATTCCAAGTGGGGCGACCAGCAACAATGACAAGAAAACGAGAACGTATCTCATAGTCGCGAGTCCTTTTTCGGTTTGGGAGAGTTCTTTGTCTTTGTTTTTTGTTTTGGAATGCGGCAGCAAAGCTGCCGCTTTGGTATTTTGTCTTTGTTTTGATTTTGGAGTGCGGCGGCTTGACGCCGCTTTGGTAGTTTTGTCTTTGTTTTTGTTTTTGGTTTGCTTTGGTGAATAGAGCTGTGAAGTTTGCGTAGCGGAGCAACATCCGGACAACAATATATTTCGCGTTCCCAACATCACTGTGGGATCGACGGACCCTTGCTCGCCGATCCCACATCATAACATCCCTTTTACGGAGGCGAGACCGGCAATGTCTGTGTATATTCAGACATATCCTTTTGCCCGCCCATATTGGCGGCCACGAGCGTCAAGTCATCATTCATCTCATCCTTCTGGAAAATCTTTCGGAACTTGATGATCCAACTGCCCGCTTGCAGGTGACCGGCCAGGTGTCGCAAATCTCGGACGTCTTTCTTGGGAGCTTCGCGAACCAGATAACCATTCGGATGACTCTTTCGACACTTCGCCAACCGAGCCCGAATGATCTTCTCGACAACCTTGCGGCGCTCGGGATCTTTGAGGTCGGCCTTTGTGAATCCCTTGTCGACGTCCGGAACGGTGTCGGAATACGGAGCCTTGCCCGTCAAGATATCAATATCCTTCTTGGTGAGTTTCTTGGCCCACTCCATGGTTGTTGGAATGTGTCCCTTGGAATTAGGTCTTGGTCGTTGTCCGGGCTGATATCGGAAACCGAGTTTGTTGTTGAGCTTCGTCAATCCAGGGATCTGGTCCTTGATTGAGGCGAGCCAATCCCCACCACGACAGGGTATTCCTTGGGGCATACAACCGCTCGCCGCCTGGAGCATTGGAACCCACGTATGTTCATACGAGTTGGTCCCTTGCAAATCCATTTTGTAAGGAGCTTGAATATAAAACAGCGCCTCAGTCTTTTTCTTCACGGATAGTTGTGTGATCTTCAAAGGATAGACACACTTCTTCGAAGTAAACGTAAATCGAGTGGGAGTTACGTTTCCTCGATAGGTTCCGTCCTTGGCTTTCTTCATCTGCATGGTGTCGATCTTCATGACCGTGAAGAGCCACTTCTTTTGTACGTAGAAATTGAGTGTGGCTTCGTCGCCGGAGTAGTGATAGCGATTCTTCTTGAGCCACTTGTACAAATCATCGGCGCGACCGGCTTCGATGATCTTGTAGTCCAAAGAACCGACGACACCTTCTTCGAGAACCTTGATCTGAGGTTTGCGTGGTCCGCGTTGCCCCGGCGCCGCGTTGGGAGGTGGAGCTGACCGGGGGAACGCTGCTCCTGGCAATGGGGAAGGCACAGGAACTGGCAATAATTACGATTTGGGAAACTTCGGTTTCTTCAAGATGGTGTAGACAGCAAGATGCTTGAAGAAATCTCTCGGCATCTCATGCAACTTCGGTTGGCTGGGTGTCGGAATAACCATTCCAAAGTCGAGGGCGTTGCCTTCGAACTTCGGTTGGACTGTGAACGTCTCGATGTTCTTCTTCGGGTTCCAGGTCAAGAACACCTTTTGTGATGGTTGCTCAATGTCGGCATTCTTCGCCGCAAAATAGCAGCAGGCCGCTTCCGTAGAAGTCGTGAGGGTCAAGGCGAGAAACGGGGCTGCTACGAACAGCAACGCCCTTCGAGTTAGATACATGAACATCTCCTTGGATAAGGGGCAAAGACACAGCTTTCCCTGATTGGAGACAATATTCGTCTTTTTTGCAAACGCTTTTTCAAGCCCGCACTCCAATGAAATTTGCTTTTTCCCTTCCAAAAACCACCTGCAACCTACCCACAACCAAGTCAAAAACAGGGTAAAAGCGGGACACTCAACGCCCCAAATCATCGTCCCGGCCACCTTCTATGGCCGGACGGTCTTCAGTGCCTTGTTCGCCAAGGCCACTCGACAGGTTTGGAACTTGTCCATCGTTGTTTTGTCCGGTGGGACAAGGAGCGAAGCAACCCGGGAACCACTCACTTGTCACTTCTCTATTCCCAATGCTTTCTCTTTGACTGTTCAAACGTCCCCTATATAGATATAGTCTGAAAGTCCTTCACAATTTTCACTTTTTCGAATTATCTTGGAAAGTTTTTTCGCGCCCATTTCTTGGCGCACTCCAATCAAGTACCCACCCCCAAAACGCGACGGTTATTTGATCACCCTCGCCATCCATTCCGCTACCTCACCAGGTCTCGACAATCTGTGAGAAATCCGCAGACGCGATAACTTCTGCTTCCCACGATACGCATCGAGAGCCGGCTCGAACACCTTCCGAAGCCGTCTGTAATGCACAAATCGGTTTTGTCCGTCGACAAATCCTTCCAAACGGATTGCCGTCGGGGCCAAAGTCCCAACCACATCCGCTACGTCACCCTTTTGCAACACACCCGGGACCACGCAATCATAAGGGACATGACAGAACTGACCGTCAAGGATCGAAAGGTAACTCGCGAGTCCACCCTTCGCATAGACGGCGCGGACGTTTGGTTTATACATCGCAGCGAGCAGAGCCAACAACGCCGAATTCGGTTCGCATTGGGGCGGACGATTGTCAATCCCAAGCGGGACGGCGAGATTTGTGTTCCGCGAGTTCACCCGAGCGAACGAGTCGGCCCACAAACCAATAGAGCCGTGATCGATCTTCTTCTCCTTTTGCAACACTTCAATGACAGCGAGCAAATCAAACAGCCGACTCCCAAGCATTGGCTCACCCAACATGAGCGCCGTCGCCGAACGGGAAGTAGTCGAACTACGGCGTCCTCGATAACTTCCGGAACTCGTTTCGCCAGTCCCCCGAAGGTCCGGAACACAAACGGCGAGACCCTTGCATAACAACGCCGCAACGACATCTGCCCGTTTCTTGAGAAAACTCCGACGTCCTTCTTCCACAAGAGCGATGACGACCGGACAACGAGTTGGTTTGCCTTGGCCCGGAACAAACAATTCGACCGGAACGGGAACGTTGCCTCGCGAATGAATCATGAAAGTCGAGTGTCGCACCTTACCGATGAGTGCTTTGTTCGTCCGATTTGTGACCTTGATCTTTTTTTCCAGGCGAGGAAGTTCTTCGGAAAGGCCCAAGAGCTTGGCCCAATCTCGCTGTAGTGTTTTGCGTCGTTGAGCAGCGGATTGGTTTTTCAGAGCCTTGCGGTACTCCGTGATTTGCTTCGCCCCGATAGCATGAGCGAGGTCACAAACTCGCTTGGTTTTGTTCTTCCACTTCCCCGTCAGGCAAACTAAGTCCGAACTTGATTTGCGATTTCTATACTCTTGTTTGGGCGCAGGAATTCCAAACCATTCCTTCAACAGCGGATATATTTGTTGGCGGTGGACAGAACCTATATTATTACAATGTGTGCTCTGTGGCGGTCTTCCACGAACACTCCCACGCCCTTTGACGCCTCCCAGTCGTTTGGGTTGCCCATGC
>CAYYUU010000494.1:0-6069 GCA_964474955.1 uncultured Alcaligenaceae bacterium
GCGAAAAGTCAGGAAAGACAAAGAGCTTTTTGCGGAGCGAAAACCAACTTTTCAGAGTGGCAGCCCACCTGGTCCCGCTCTCATGAAGAAACAATATGCCCTACCCTACCAACTCTCGAATGACGGGAGCAGCAGTCACCCCTCGCACGAGGTCATTCGGCAATCCGCGTGTGACACGGACTTGGCCCATATCAAAAAGTGTGTGGGTAATTGTCGAGATGAGGTTCTGCGGACGAACGGGATCAGTCGCGGGAGTCCCGGCTTGGCGATCCGATCGACCGATGACCTGGCCCATTCGCAGCCCACCACCTGCGAGCACAAGCGAGCCCAAGCGAGCCCAGTGGTTTCGTCCGGGTTGTTGAGTAGTTCGCTCGGTGACGATGCGCGGCGTGCGGCCCATCTCTCCGGTCATCACCAGGAGAATTTTATCGGACAAGCCGCGTTCTTCGATGTCCGTCAGAAACGCCGACACGGCCTTGTCAAGCGCGCCGCCCATCAACGCCATTCCTTCTGGAATCGGATAGCTATTGTGGTTGCCGTGCATGTCCCAATCGTTCATGCCGACCGTGACGAAGCGACAACCGGCTTCGCACAATCTTCGCGCCAACAACATTTGCTTGCCCAATACGGATTGCGACTGAGCGGTCATCTTGCCATTGCGTTCCCCTCGGATGAGTCGCGTCGGAGTTCGGAACTCGCTCGTGTCGTAACGCGCCACCAAGCGAGGATCTTCTCCCGAAAGGTCGAAGGCTTGACTCACTCCCTGTCGTAACACGTCGAACGCCTGGGTCCGCAACTCCGTCACGCCCGATAACGTTTTTTGGTCGACATTCCTCTGAAGATTGCTCAGTTCTTGGAGCAACGAGCGTCGGTCCTCCAACCGTTCCAGCGGAGTGCGAAGCTGCATGTCCGACAACAAACCGTCACGATTCGCCGTCCGCGCATCTTGCGAAGCGGGGTGGAACGGAGCATGTAAACCGCCGAGCGAACCGGTGTTCGAAACGCCCGTGTAATAGAAATTGAATTGACGGCGGATTCCGCTGTTGTCGAAGCCAACCGACTTGGGCGAGAGAAATGCCGTCGAGACCATTCCCGTTCCGGCGTCGGTCGCGCCCATCATGCGAGAGTAGATCGCACTCAGCGCCGTGGATTGTTCGACGCCGAATAGTTTTTTCCCGCCATCGTGGTTGCCATTTCCGTGGACGAACGAACGGACGATCGCGAGCTTATCGGCCATCGCTCCAAGTTTCGGAAACGACCCACCAAACAAAACGCCGGGCAAGCGTGTTTGGATTTCCCCGGTCATACTGCGTATCTCGACGGGGGCATCGGGCTTCGGGTCGAACGTTTCGATCTGCGAAGGGCCACCGGCGAGATAGAGGAAGACGACCGACTTGTCGCGAAGTATGTTGCCTTCCGAAGCCTGGCTTTGCAAAGCCAACATGTCGAGCAACGAGAGTCCGCCGAGACCCAACGTCCCGACGCGCAGAAAATTTCGCCGAGATAGACCGTCACACGTCCGCGACTTCCCGCCTGATGTTATCGTGAGCATGATTGCGGTTTCTCCCTCATAGACCGGTTTTTTGCACGAATTCACCAGTCACCAAATATACCCCATCGAAGTGGTCAAAGCGAGTATGCAATCACGAGATTGGCCAGGACGCCAGGCGGCGGGTGCGGCAACTTATTCTGGCACAGGCAAAGGCAATCCGAAAAACCCCTCACCCTCAATTCCTCTCCCCGCAAGCGAGGCGAGGGACTTTGAAAAAAGAGAGTGCAGTATTCAAAGTCTTTCTCCCCGCAAGCGGGGAGAAGGCCGGATCTGAGCGAAGCGGGAAACGCTTGCGGATGAGGGGTTGGTTGGATCAACGTCCTCAGCTGCCAGAATAAGTTGCCGCACCCCCAGGCGGCTAGGACTTCAACAATTCGGATAACGGACCATCTTGATCCAGATGCCGCAAGTTCGGTTCCTTCACGCCAAAGTAATTTCGTCGGTCACCAACGGCGTGCAAGAATGTCGTGTAAAGGTTGCCGATTTCTCGATGGCCACGAAGCCCCCAGTATGGATACTCGACGTAACGACCGGCGTTAATGGTCCCCCCGAGGTTCCCGATCAGGACGAATGGCCATTCCCAACAACGGCTGTGATGACCTTCGGCGGCATCGCTCAAGTACACGATTAGAGTGTTGTCAAGCATCGTGCCATCGCCTTCGGGAACCGCCTGGAGTTTTTGCATCAAGCGAGCGATAAGTTCGAAGTGGAATCGGCGGATGGTCGTACCGAGTTCCGCCGCGGTCTTTCCGTTGTAGGAGTTGCCGTGACCTATTCCGTGCTTGCCAAGGTTAATGCCGAGCCCAGTAAACCGGACGCTAAAGTAGGGATCACCGGCACCCGAAGAAATCGTCACGACGTTAGAGAGTCCGGAGATGAGCGTTGCCGCCGCAATGTCGAATTGGGCATCGAGCCGATCGGTTTCGACGTCCGAGGTGTACTTGTTCGTGACGACAGGGGCATGTCGTCGGATAGTGTTTTGGATTTCGTTCAGGCGACTTTGTCGGTCGCTCATGGCTTCGAGAGCGTTGACGTGGGACTGGAGAATCTCGCGTTCCGAGGCCGTCGCGGTCTGGTTGATGCGGCGGATGTCATCCCGGAGAAAATCGAGCATGTTCGAGCGGGCGACGAACTCTTGTCGTGCCGCACCACCGGCCACGCTACCGAACAAATTCCCGTAGGCCAGATTTGGTCGCGTCTGGGTCGGCATCGGCTGACCGCGATCCCAGGCCGAGCAGTTATAAATGACAGTCGCGCCACGACGATCCACCATCCCAAGCCCGACTTGTTTGAAGATGCCCCCGAGTCGTTTGCCCAGAGCCACGTCGATCGTTTCGCCCATCGGCGTTCCGCAATTGCCGACGCCGCCTTGCGAATCATAGACGCCCAACGCACCAAAATTGTTCGAGTGACCGCCGCCGCAAATGCGACCGGAGAGACCCTGAATGATGGTGACCTTATCCTTCCAGTTGTTGATCGGTTCGAGGGCGCTTGGGAGCCGGTTCTCTCCCAAAGGCACGTTCACGACACGATTCCGGTCGCTGTTGCGTCTCGGTCGTTCGATCCCGATGGGTTGGATTTGTTGCCACGGAAGGCCGTTCCCTTCCACGACAAAAAGAAATCGTTTGGGGGATTGGGCTCGACCCGCAGCGTGGGCTTCGAGCTTTTGAAGCAACGGAGAAAGAACCAACGTTCCCGCTCCAAGAGACACGCCCTTCAGGGCATCGCGACGATCAATAGCCATCTTCGAACTCCTCAAACGGAAGGAAGGTTTGGACTGATTCAGTTTGTCTTTGTGTTTTCCACTCGTCGATACAAGAACGAATCACTCGCCAACAATTCGGTGATCAGAGCCTTCATGCTGCCACCGCTCTTGACGTAAGCTCGGTCGGCGGCGATGAGCGTCGGGGAATCCGACAGAAGTTCATTCCGCCCCATCCAGTAGCGGAAGGCGTGGCGGACGAAGACCTGGCGTACTCGCGCCGAGTCGGCCATTTTCTTGATCATCTCGACCGCGTTTTTCACGGACCCGTCGAGTTTGGCGTCGCCGCTGAGTTCGATCTTGCCGCTCGCGTCGATCGGTACGCGTTTGTAGATCGGTGTAGGTGGCAGTCCTTTTGTTCCGCGGCGTTTGCTCTTCTTGTCGGCTTCGCGAGTGGCCACGAGATCGACGACGGGTTCCTTGTGCCGATACCGCCCCAGAAAATCGTAGTTCTCAAATGCCAACCCGAGCGGATTCATCTTCTGGTGGCACTGCCAACAATAGGCCTTCTGCGTGATCGCCATGCGTTCTCGGAGCGTCTTTTCCGGAGTGTCGGGGAGTTGGGCGTCGACGGTGATCGGCAAGTCAGGGACGACACCGCCGAGCAACCGTTCGCGGATCCACTTTCCGCGGCGAATGGCGTGGTTCTCGTTGTTCGTCGCGAATGCGGCGAGCCACGCCGGTTGTGTCAAGATGCCGGCTCGTTCGTCGCCGGGCAATTCGATCGGCTGTTTCGCAGTCCACTTCCAGTCCTTCGGCAGACCATACAGATCGTGGATTTCCATTTGTCGGACTTTTTGTCGGCGTCCCTTCTTGTTCGCAATCCGTGCCGGTTTGGGTCCCCTTTTGTCTTCGGCGTAATTGACAAAGCTCTTGTTGGTGGTGAGCAGTTCCTTGAAGACGTCGCGGTCGCGATCGAGGATGTACTGGATCAAACGGCGCGTGTCGCTCACGAGGATTTCCGGTCGCCACTGACCTCGGGGTACGTCCTTGAAGATCTCCAACACCGCGAGAAACTCGAAGAACTCTTCGAAGAACCGCATGATCCGAGGCTTGGGGATTTTCTTATCATTCAGGATGCGTATGACTTCGCGACGGACATCCTCCTTCGTCGCGAGCTTTCCCGAATCGGCGGCCTTAAGGAGTTTGACCTCGGGCGGTTCGTCCGTGAGTGCGAATCCAATCGCGTAGGCCAACTCCCGTGGCGACAGCTTTCGACGGCCATGCTCATCGACCGGACCAGAACCGCGTTCGAAACGGTAGAGTGAATCGGGCAGAAGCAAGATCGTGGCCAGCGTCGTCCTGGCCCCGATGACCTGGCCTGCATCCTTCACGTTCTTTTCCATGAGTTTCGTGAGGCGTGTCATCTCATCGTCCGTTGGGTCGCGGAGCAAGGCCATTTGGAATTGTCGCCGGATGGCAGTCTGGACTTCGTCCGCAGTCGGCTTCTGTTTCGGGTTCACCAGAGGCAGAAATTGTTTGACGACTCGGCCTTGATTGGTCTTCGACGTTTGGATTTCCACGACCATTTTGGCATTGCGAATGAGTTGGTCGAGCGTCGGTTCGTCGATGACATAAAGGGCAGCGTAGTCTTTGAAGCCTTCCGCCGAAGTGACGGAAAACGGTTGAGCGATTTTACTGTTTCGATTCCGACGCCGATTGCCAGTAATGCGGGGAATGAGCGAAGAATAAATCTGCGGGCTCATGCGCCAGACCCGCGGTGGAGAGGCGGCCCGTCCTTTGATCTTACCGGAGAACAGCGAGTGATGATCGACTCGATTTCCGTAGCCGGGCAGAAGTAACTTGCGTTCGACGTCTTTCGTGCTGTGGTCAGCTTTGGCCAACTCCGCCTTGACCCACGCCAACACAGCCGCGGTCTTCGTTGCATCGGGTCGCGATTCCTCGGATGCCGGAGGCATCTCGTTCAAGATCAATCGCTCGGCGACGGCCTTCCACTTGGCCAGATCTTTCCCTTTGGGGATGTTGGCATCTATGTTGTGGAGAACCAACTCGCCGCGTTGGCGTCGCGCGCCGTGACATTTCGTACAGTGCGCTTCGAAGAACGGAGCGACGGTTTTGTTATAACCAACGAGGTCGGGCTTGGGTTGTTTCTTGGGGGTGGGGATTGTGGTCTTCGTTCCTTCCGCGATAACAACGCTCGACCCGACCAATCCGAGTCCGAAGCAAGCGGTGAGGATGAGTATCGGAACGAAAAACAAGCTCATGTAAAATGTGCGTTTCATATCGATGTCATTTGGAGCCCGAGAAAAGTTTCCAGAAAGAACGTCGAAACGGACGAGAAGACAGAGTCGGGAGGGATGGTCCGAGTATTGAAAAGGAAGGTAGGGCAACAAGTCGAGTCAGGGGAACACCCGACTGCCATTAGTTGTAATTATTCCCTGTTTTGTTTTGAATGCAACAGGAAAAATCCTGCATGTAAAATTTTTAAGAGCTCTCATCTTTTTCAGACAACTTCCAGTTCCGAAAAGTTCCTTCCGAGGCGTTAAAGATCGCGAAAAATTCAGCCCGGTGTCAGGACAGGGTCGTTCGAGGAGACCCTCCTGCTCCAGGAAGTTGGATCTCATTGGTTCGATGAGTAAAACAATTACCCAAACTATCCAACCTGAGATATCAAGCTGCCTTGGGCAAAGGAAGGACCTTCACCCTTAGTGGTCCGTTTCACAAATAACGTCCCAGTCAGCCAGGGCAGTTTGATAATTGAGGTTGGTTAATTTGGGTTATTGTTTTACTTTTC
>CAYYUU010000495.1:0-6068 GCA_964474955.1 uncultured Alcaligenaceae bacterium
TTGAACCGACCACACAAGTCGATCATCCCGAGCTGTTCCAAAACCGTGAAATTACGTGGAGTTTTCAAGGCCATCGGCAGTTTGGCTTCGAGTTCTAGCAGTCTGTCGCAAGCTCGTAATTGTCGCAAAGCCAAGCCATACAAGGGGTGCCCTCGCTGTAGCAGTTTGGTCACTTGTTCCAAATATCTCTTCGCCTTTTGGAATTCGCCTTTTTCCAGCCACAATATGCCCAATCCGAGCTTTGGATTGGGCAATCGGGGCTCGATCAAACTAGCCTGGTTGTACGCGTGGATGGCCTCATCAGACTTCTTTTGCAGGTCCAAAGCCACGCCAAGATTTGTCCAAATTTTCGCATCCTTTCGGTCGATCTGGATGCCCTTGCGGTAGGCGGCAATAGCCTCATCCAGCTTCCCCTGTTCCCTGAGCAGATTACCCAGATTGGACCAAGCTGGAGCAGCCGCTTGAGGACTTAATTCTATCGCTTTTTTGTATGACCGAATCGCTTCGTCGATCTCATTTTGGCTTGCCAATGCAAGACCAAGATTAAACCAAGCCGTGGCCATTTTTGGTGTTAGTTTGGTGACTTGGCGGTACACGGCGATAGCCTGATCGCCCTTTCCGAGAGTCTCCAGAACGTTGCCTAATTTTTGCCAGGCGTTCGCGTTTTTTGGCGAAAACCGAGTGGCTTTTCGGTACGCCTCAGTGGCTTCCCGAAGCTTCTTCTCTGATGCCAAGACGCGGCCAAGCTGGAACCATGCCAGACCGTTGTTGGGGGCGTATTCCAGAGCCTTGCGGAATGCTGCGACGGAATCCTTGGGTTGATTGTTGTCAAAATAAATCGTGCCCAGAGTTCGCCAAGTCGTAGCATCTTTTGGCTGAATACGGAGTGACGCTTTGTAAGCCGCGATGGCCTCTTTCAGCTTGCTGCTTGCTGTCCACGCGGCACCCAAGCGCTTCCAGGTATCCGCGTTCTTTGGGTCGATTTTGGAAGCCCTTTGGAAGGCTTCAATCGCCTGGTTTGGCTTCTTCCAGGTCGTATAAACCAAACCAAGATTCCTCCAAACGTCGCCGTCCTTCTGATCGATTTGAAGGGACTTTTTGAAGGCATTTACAGCTTCCTCGAACTTCTCCTGCGAAGCAAGAGTTGCCCCCAGGTTCTGCCACATTTTGGCATTGTTTGGCTCCAAGTCGACAGCCTTGCGTAGTGCGTCCGCCGCCTGATCGAATGCTTTCTGGGAGAAGAAGTTCATGCTCAACTCGGACCAAGCTAGCACACTGTTGGGATCGACGGCGAGGGCTTGGCGGAGCACTTTGATCGCCTCGTCCACCTTGTTTTGCCGCCTGAGAACAAGGGCCAGATTGCTCCAGGCAGCCATGTTCTTGGGTTGCAGAGCCAACGCGGCCCAATATCTCCCTTCAGCTACTTGGTACTTTTTCGCCCTATGCAGCGTTCTGGCGAAATGAAAGACCAATGTGAAATCAGCCGGATATAGCGTTTGACTTCGACGATACCAAGTTTCCTGGTAGGGTGTGTTTCGGAGTAACCGGCCAACGAAAGCCAGCGTCTGGGGTGGTAGCTTTTTCATCAACGCTGGCTTCGCAAGGTGTTCCTTTACAATCGGCCTAAGCCAAGGTTCTTTGTCGTCGCCGGGGAAGCCTAAATCCACTTTCTTCGGATCAGTCCACAAACTGACTCGCCGGAGGTTCTTGCGGAACCGGTCGGTCTCGACTTCGCGAGCAATTGAAAACAAACGAAGCCCCAACCGTTCGTCTTTGCGATCGTACGCAGCCAGAGCCCAGTGATCAAGACTCGCGAGCAGTTGCTCTGTGATTCGTAGTTTGCGGATTTGTCCCGCTACTTCCTTGGGAGATCCTGCTGAGATGTTGATTCCGGCCTGCTTAAACAATTTGGGATATTGTTCGAAGATGACGGCATCATTGAATCGATTGTTTGCATAGACCATGCTCTCGTCGTGGACGCGGTTCAGTCCCGTGACCAAATCGTAGTCTAACTGGTCCAGTTCGAGTTTCTTTTCCAAAGAAGCAATTTTGGGTTTGAGACTCGGGGCGACTTTAGCCATGTTTTGACCTGCCGTTCGGCGTAGAGTTTCCGCCCGGTTCAAGATTTCTTTGGCTGCTTCGATTTGGCCTTTCCATTGATCTGGCTGGCTGAGTAGCTCGAAGACGCCTCCCTCACGAGCGAGTTTGGAATGCAAGCTCTGGCGGATTTTTACGACGTCCTTTACTGCCTCATCGATCTCTTTCACTGCTGCTTGCAACTTGTTGCTTTCTTGCTGCTCGAACAGCGCAACCTTGGCCTTTTGCAATTTTGCCTCGGTCTCAAGTTGGATGCGTTTCTGTTTCTTGATGTTATCTTTTGCTTGCTGGTCCAGTTGATTCCAGCGATACCAGGCAGCTCCACTTCCCACAACCAACAGGAACATCATTCCGACAACAGCCAAAGCTACAGTTACTCGTCGTTTGACCTTCTCGGCTTGGAGTCGTTGGGTTTGCTCTTGGGCCTTGGCTTGAGCTGCGGCCTTTTCGAGTTCGACTCGTCGCAATCGTTCCTGAGTTTGCTGTTCGTAACGCTTGATGGCTTCGGCCACGACAGAAGCATCTTTGGGGCGATCTTCTTTTTTGGGAGCCAGACAAGCCCGACAGAGATTGACAATCTCATCGTCGGCGCCACACTGATCTAATCGCTCCCATGCTTCGGTCAGTTCGCCTTTCGCGACTTGTTGTATTAGAGCGTCACGACCTCTGGCTTGGAAAGGAGGAGCACCTGTGAGGATGACGCAAAGAATAGCTCCCAATCCAAACACGTCACAACGTTCGTCGAGGAGCTTGTTCTCACCTCGTCCCTGTTCCGGAGCCATGAACCGCAACGTCCCCATCACATCTCCAGGATTCGACAGAGATTGGGAAAACTCCAACGGATCGTCGGTCTCAGTTTGCGAAGAATAATCAATTGTCGCGGGGGTCGTCGCTTGGGGTTCCTCCGACGACGTGGAGGGGGACTGCACTATTTCCTGGTTGTCGTGGGTATCTCTTTGATCCGTGCCGTTGACGTATTTGGCGAGTCCCCAATCCATGACCTGAACTTCGCCGAAGGCACCGACCATGATGTTTTCTGGCTTGAGGTCGCGATGGATGATTCCTTGGTCATGGGCGTACCCCAACGTCTGGCAGATTTGTTCGAAAATGCCAAGAAAACTAGGGATGTCCTGATTTGCGTCCGAACGATCATTCAGTAGCTCAGCGAGTGTCCGCCCTTGGATGAGCTTCATTGCAAAATAGGGTAGCCCGTCCTCGAGTTGGCCCAGATCATGGATGGGAGGGATCCCAGGATGCTGTAATCGACCAGTGATGCGGGTTTCGCGAAGGAACAAGGCTCGCAACTTGGGATTGGCTGCGACATGCGGCCGCATGATCTTCACGGCCAAGGTTCGATCCATCTCCGGATCATAGGACCGCAATACTGCTCCCATTCCGCCTTCCGCAATTAGTTCTAAGTTCTGAAAGCGCCCAGCCTTGGACGGTACATACGAAAGCAACGGGGATTTAGATTGAGTCTTCGCAGACATATCTTGCGGGGTCTCGTTCGGGTCAAACTCAAGGGTAGAGACCTGGCTCGAAACGGGACTGGAGTCAACCTTGGGTTCTTCTTGGAGGTGCGGAGAGGATAGTTCAAGGAAAATTGTGGGAGCTTTCGACTTGAAAAAATCGGTGTCAGTCTGGTGGTTCTCGAGTAAGGCACACACGCCGTCGAAAATTTCGAAGTTTGCCAGGCGGAGTTGCTCGAGGAAGTCCGTTAGTTCTTGGCCTTGGAGGTCCGAGGCCTTGGTAAATGCCGACCAGATTTGGTCCTTCAGACTGTTCATCGGTTGGTTACTCCGTTGACATCAGTGACGCCGCAATCCTCTGAGTGACGCATTGGACTATGACATAAGGGGTGTGCCTTGATGATATTTTGATTATTGCACAGATTTCGTGGTGGTTGGCAAGGGCTTTGGTTGTGGTGGAATGCTGACCAGTTCACAAGTCCATTCTCATAGGTGCTGCGGAAGCCCAGAACGGAGGTTTCGGGATTGCTCGTGCTCGCGCGAGTTGCAAGGGAGTGGATTCTGAGAGACGAAGTGTCTTTTCCCTAACTTAAAGGAATAAAAGAAGCACTAGCAAGCCCTGTGGCACTGGAGCGACCAAGAAACGCGTCCCGGTGAACTCCAAGCAGATCAAGAATGAAGCATGCCTCCGAAGAAAGCCCACGTCGGTTCAAGAAGGTGTTGGGGACGAAACGAAGTTTGGTAGCGCCGGCTGCACCTCGGTTGTTCAACAAACCCGGTCCCAAAATGAACTCTCGGTTGCTGTGCTGGAATTTCTTTCCAAATCTCTGAACGCAATTGCTCTGTTTCCTGAATTGTACTTTCGAGGTAGCCACGCTTGGCTCCTGACGAATGCGGTCGTCGGACTTGCAACCGTGCCGCTTGTCTTGAGCCAACGTTTGGTTGAGGCCAATTTCGAATTGTTTACTCAGGGTCAGTCATTGACCGTTGGACGAACGTTCAAAGGTGGGGCTGGCAAGCTGGTGCATGAACGGAGGGTTCGCGATGAACCGAATGAAAATCACAGCCTTGGTCGTCATCGGGTTTTGGTCCGCCCACACGATGTCACACGCTCAGGCGCAAACAGTGTTTGTCAATTTGTCCAATAAAACGGCGAATATTGCCCAGGCATTCCGCATACCAGGTGTTTCTCCCGCTCAATACAAGATGGTGGGCTGGTGGCAAATTCCTCCGGGGGGAGTATTTCGTTCTAGTGCAGAATACGCCCGAATCGAGAGGAACGGCAGACCTTGGCGACCTCGTATCCCGGTAATGTGGGGTGTGTACAAGAGAGGGCGTCGATTCGACGTGGGGCCAATCTCAGGGGAGGCTGATGCGGAACGATATCACGGACGAAATGGCTTTCGTATGGGGTTCTATAGGAAATTTCCTCGAGGTCCCGTGAATCTACCTGGAAACGAGTTCGTTGTTGCTCATCGCACTTACTTCTTCAACGAGCGAAGCCGAAGCGCTAAGTCTGTCAGTCACGTCTTTCGTCCACCAGGTGCTGTCGCAATCATCGGTCGTGAGGTGCGTCACAGAAGAGTGGAGGGACGGGTCCATGTGTATTGGCACAATCGAGGAGACCGCCTGGAATACTCTGGACAGATCGAAGGTAGAGCAAGAGGACCATTCGGTCGCGATCACGCTCATTTCGTCGGGTCTGTCAAGATTTTCTTCACGAAGCGGCGGTAAGGAGTTCTACTGCTCTTCTCGAAGGTGACTTCGCATCCAGTCCAAAGAAGCGCCTCCACGGGTTGCGTTTCTTTGGAGCTGAGTTTACGAGGCTCAACTTGGAAAGGCCAGAAGACGTCAGGCGTAATCCCTCCACTTCCGAAGGTTATCGCATGAAGTTGATAATTTTGTCCTTTGCGGACTTCGCCTCATCGTTTTCGACAGACTTAGGAAACTTAACTGTCTCCCCGATTGTCTCGCCAAGGTAGCAGTAAGACCATAGCGATTTTCTATGACCTCTCAAGAGCCCAAGGATCGCCACGAAAATAAGTTCCCATGTTTGTTCGTAGGACAAAATCCCAAACCCAGATCTCGGGAACTTATTTTCGTGGCGATCCTAGGGCACTTGAGACTGGCGAAATAGGTCGTGAAAGCGTGTGAACTAAACAGGACTAACCGTGCCTGAACGTTCGTAAAGATTAGTGATTGTTTGATCAATATCGGTTTTGGATTTTTTTCAACCAAAGAAAGGGAAGACATCCTATCGTGAAGAATGCAACTTGAAAAACCTTCGCAGACAAGAGCCTTCTCATGTGGACAATCATACCGTCTTTGTCACTGATTCTTCAGCACTTGGCCGGAGCTTTTCCGGCTCCCTCGTTCGTCACGTGTTTGGAATTGTTCATCAGTCGAGTTATGTGTCTGGGAACTCACAAACTCCGAACGGTCGCCTTCCTGAACGTTCGCAAAAATTTCGGCTCCAAAACCCGTGTTTTCCGAGGGTTTTAC
>CAYYUU010000496.1:0-6067 GCA_964474955.1 uncultured Alcaligenaceae bacterium
TCGTCCGGGACCCACGCTCATGGCCGGATCCTCGCACGTCGATCGTCTCCGTGGCCCAAGATTGGACGGCCCACCCCTGGCAGCCGCCCGAGGGGGACGGGTTGGGGGTCGGTTTCAACAGCCACGGGGCCGACTGGACCCTCGAGAACCTCGTGGTCCGCTACCTGGACTGAACGAACCGGGTCTCTCACAGGTGGTCGGGCGTAGGGTGAGGATCGGCACGTGAACGCGTTAGTCGGCGACATGTTCCAGCTCCGACGCATCGCCACCGCGGTTGTGCTCTTCCTTCTGTTTCAGGTGGTCGGGCTCGCTGCCGTGATGGTGATGTTGTCGACACCAGGGTTGGTGTTCGTGGTGATTTCGATGCCAGTCACTCCCCCGACCGTTCCGACTGTCACTGCTCCGGTGTTGGTGACATGGATGTCGCCGGAGTCGGTGTGGGCCGCGAGTACGGATACCTGAGTGTCGATGGCGTCGGCGTCGGTGCCGATGCCGGTGGCCGCCTGCAACGAGAGCCCGGCGGCGACCACGTCGGTTCCGCTGTTACTGTCGGTAATGTCCCCCGTCTCGGCATTCAAGTTGACATTTCCACTGGTCATCAACGAACCAGTGATGAAGTCGATTTCATCGACGGCGATGTCGACGGACCCACTGCCCACGTTGGTGGTCCCGGCCACCCTCACCGTGACCGCGTCGGTTCCGAGAGAATCATCGATCTCGAGATCAGCGTTGAAGGCCGTATCCAGTCCAGCCAGAGCGATGGTGTCGGCTCCTTCTCCGCCGCGGATGGTAAGGGACATCGTTGGGTTGGTGAATGAGGTTACTTCGAAGTTATCGCTCGGGCTAAGCAACTGGGAATTGCCTGTCATGGTCGTGTCGTTCTCGAGGACCGCGTCGGTTGTTCCGGCGGGGAGTTCGAAGACCATGTTCTCGATCGAACCGACGTCGATCAGGACGGGCTCTAACCCGGTGTAGGTGATGACCTGGGTGTCCAAAGTCAGGTCGCCGCTGTCGGGACCGGTGAACGTCATGACCCCATCGGTGAAGGCGCCGCCAGAGACGATCAATTGGTCTCCGGGACCGGTTGTTGGGTCCCCGCCATCGTAGTTGACTTCGGCTCCGAATGTGCCGCCGCTGAAGTCGAGGGTCAGGGTGTCGCTGCCGTCTTCGGTGTTGACGATGATGCCTCCGGTGAAGTCGGACAATGGGACGATCATCTGGTTACCGCTACCGGTACTATTCGGGGTCCCCCCGGTCAGTATGCCGTTGGCATCATCGATGACCAAATTACTGCCGTTGACACTGATCGTGAGATCGTCATTCTGTCCAACGAGGTCCTCAATGGTCAGATCGTTACCGACGAGGGACACGTTGACGCCCAGTTGTTCAACAACGATGTCGTCGACACCCACCCATTCATCGTTTCCGGCTGCGTTCGAGGTCATAATGCGAACCTGAACCTGAGATTGTCCCATTGCCGCTGATGGGAGTTCCGCCGTCACCGAGGTTACTTGGGTAGCCAGATTCGGACCTGTCGTGGCGTCTGACACGTATCCGGCTGGGATGTCGGTGAAAGTCCCGGTATTGCCGACACGATACTGCAAGGCAACTTGTTGCGTGGAATCATCACCCGAACCATCGAGATCTTGGAGGTTGTAAGAAATCTGTGCCTTAGAAACCCCTGTCGTGTCCAGGTGCAGTTGAATGTAAGGGGCATCAGCTGTCCCGGATCCATTGATGGCGATGGTAGGATCGGTGAGTTCAAATTCGGCAACACCACCCGAGAAAAATGTGTCTGGGTTCGTCTCGTTCGCGTTCACATCCACGACTGTGGATGCCCCGGTAATGCTTTGTGGATTCGTTCCTGTGCTGCCGGTCAAGCCATCCCCACGGTAGCCGATGATGCTTGGCACCCCAGACCAATCATCGTCGGTGGTGATCAGGCTGGTGTCGGACCAGTCCTGCATGAACGGACCCGAAGCGAGTTCGTGGTAGAGCGCTGGGCCAGTGTTGATCGTGACGGTGGCACTGCTCGCGCCGTTCCCGTCATCGATGGTGTAGGTGAATGTATCCGTCCCGGGCGAACCAGCTGTCGGATCGTAGGAGAACGACCCGTCACTGCTTACGGTCACCGTGGCACCGGTACCCGAAAGGGTGAACGAAGAACCGACCAGTGTCGTTTGGCCGTTCACCTGGGTGATCGTAAACGAATCATTTTCTGGGTCAAAATCGGCCCCATTTCCATTATTCGCAAATAAATCTCCGGTAATGGGAACGTCAACAGGAGTGCTGAAGGAATCGTCCTGAGCCGTTGGTGCTTGATTCACGCTGGATTCGAACACGATCAGGTTGTCAATGGCGAGGTCTTCGTCGCCGGAATCCAGGTTCCACTCAATGCGAATATCGAGCGTACTCCCAGTGCCGGAAATGTTCGCAAAGAATTCGGTGAATGTGTTGGTAATCTCGGTCCCGTCGCCGTCCCCATCAAAATCTGTGTCGATGGCAGGCACGGCGTTGAAGTCGTCCCCGTCCGGAACCGATTCGATCCACAAGAGTGGTTGGAAGCCACCACCATCGATCTGATAATCAAAGTGTACGTAGTCGGGCAGGTCCCAGTCCTCATTCGACCCGTCGTCGTCTTCGGCCAACAAGACCGAGAAATTCAGATTGCTCAGGCCAGTGATGTCGATGGAATCAACGGTCAAGGTGAGGGGAAGCGTTGCACCTTCTCCGTCGAGGTCCATGCCAGCGAAATAGTACGTTCCTTGCTGACCTGTATAACTTACGAAACTGCCAAAGTCGCTCCCGTCCGTTCGCAACCAAAAGTCACCACTCCCGTCGGTGAACTCTGTGACAGAGGTGCTGTAACCAACTCCTGTGCCGTCTTCAAAATCGAGGACGTCGATGCTTACATCACCCTGGATGACAATGTTATCAATTCCCATCGGTTCGCCGCCCGACGGTGTCCCGTCCCAACTGATTCGGATGTCCAACGTGCTGCCGCTTTGTCCAGCCAATAATGTCGAAATATAAGCGTCGAAATCACCGGTCGTGGGATCCGATTTATCGAGGTAACCAACCGCCGTGGACGAACCATCGATGAAAAGTTGCAATGGATCATCGAGAGTTGGTGTCGAACCATCATCCAATGCACGGTATGTTTTGGATGCACTTTCGTCGGTGGTCGCGTCAAAGATAGTCTGAAATGTGCCACTATCGATTCTGGCTTCGATCGTGAAGCCGTCGCTAGAACTTGCCTCAAAATCACCTATCGCCCCGATATCAATTTGAATATTTGTGAGCGACGAGGCTCTGGAAATATCGAACCTCCAGGTCGCATTGGTGTTGCCGTTCACACCCGAGCCGTCCATATCGTTCAGGGCGAAAAAGGCGGAAGTATTTTGTCCGGCGAGCCCCAGAGTATCTGCAGGAAAGGCCGAGCCTGTCCGAGCCCCAGAGACGTCCGCAACCGTATCGTCGGCCACGTCAAACGGCATGCCGGTGCCTCCGGACCGACCGTCCACTCGGCCGAAGACATCACCAGAGGAACCGCCGTCCGCACCGGAGATTAATGTGCCTCCCTGATAATCAAACACGTTCGTCGTACTCAATAGATTGACCGCACCGCCATCGAAATCTTCGAAGCCAACGACAGCCGGGGCAAGGCGATCTTCCAACAATTCCAGCAGCAATCGGCTTCGCAACGGCAAGGCCCGTGCAGCTTTTGGCGTGGGTGGAGATTGGTTGTCAGAGCGACCAGGGTTCCGCTTTTGAAAACTCATGCTGCAAATACCTCAGAATGAAAACCAGGGAGAAAATCAGGTTGCGGGATGCACAACGAACTGTTGAACATCCTTGTAAAAATGTTGTGGTAGTCCCGAGACGGATAAAGCAGTGGAAACATCAGCCCGTATTACAGGAAAAGAGTGGCCGATGCCTCCCACTCAATCAGGTGGCTTCCCCACGCTGCACACATGGCCGCGAGGGGATGTTGTGGGGGAGTCGAAGCTGGCGAGCCGATAATCGCGTGAACGTCGTTTCTGTTGTCGTTTGGTCAGACCAAGTTTGTGCTCGCGCATCCGAGCAATCGCAATATGTAAACTGCAGATTTTGAGGCTTACACGGAAATTAACGGAACTAACATGCAAAAAAAGCGCCCAGACGAGGAAACCATGCAATTGGGGCTTTGCAATTTCCTACTCTGAATCGTGACATTTGCGGCACTTTTCCGGACTGGGCAGATCCGTCTTGGCTCTCGTGGATCATGGCCCGAATAATGACTCGTTTGAACACTCGAGCGGCGGGGGAGCAGACTCGGAACAGGTCGTTGCGAGAAGACCTGACGGAGTGGGTCTACTCCTTGGGCGCATTGACCGACCAAGAACCGAGAATTACTGTCAACGTTGAGCTGCGAGTTCAACGGATCGACACCTTCCGGTCCTGTGGGCGATAATTGCCTTGCTTGGCGGCAGAGGAGGTGTGGTTTGCGTTTTGGGAGGATGAGTTGAGATTTCCAGCTGATCAAAGATCGAAAACGCTGATTTCGGCCTCGAGGGTAGTCGCAAAGTTTTTGCGCACAGCCTGGAGATTGGGAGAGAACAACAAGCAGTGTAAAAATCGGGAAACAACAAACTAACCAGAAGAAGCGCCTTGCCTCCCCAAACGCACAACAAGGCGACGAATAAGAATTCATGGAATTAGGCTACGGGAGAGAAAGAGAAGAATCCATGTTAATTCCCAAATTTCACTAATCCTTTTAGATTTTCCAAACGTTCTATCTAATAAATTTGTCAAGATCCTCACGAACTTGGCAACCGAAGAAAGGTCTTTCTGCGCTGCAGACCTGGAAAAACGGGATCCGGATTCGTGAAGGCCCGATGCCATCCAAGTTGTTTACCTTTCCGCAAGCAACAAATCGATCACCCAACAATGGGTCGTGTGGTTTTCTGGTGTGCGGCAGTGATCGAGGATTTCGGAGTTTGTGCAACCGGCTTCCTCCAGGGCATCGGCCAAGAGTAGGAGTTTGTCCCAATGCTTCTCTTTGCGTATCGTCTCGGCGATGTGGACGACTACGCCGTCGTTCCAGGATAACCAACGCTTCTCTATGGGGTAGTTGGTTGGCCAGTCGCGAAGGAGTTTCCTCCTTTGGAACTTTACTTTGGTTTCTTCGTCACGGTGTTGAGCTGCCACTTTCCAATCCTGCTGCGCAACGGCGTTTTCCTTTTCCCGCGTCAGTTCGATAATCCGGCCCTCGAAGTCTTCGCGTGCTTGGAGGATTGCGGATGGTAGCTCTTGAAGTAGCTCCGTCCGTTTATCCTTGAGCTTATCGGATTCCTCATGCAGCCGAGTCGCTTCTTCGGACTCTTGCTCCGCTTGAATTCCAAGAAGGGCTTCCTCAAATCGGTGAATGTGGATGTCCAACGCGTCGATAGCCTCTGTCAATTTGGGAGGAAATTGTTGCGAGATCGCCGTTGCTGTTGGGGAGTCGCTCAAGGTTGCAGAACCAAGTCCCAATCGGGCTGAAAGCGAGAGACCGGGCAGCAAACTCAAGCATTTTTCCCGAATGTCTTCGAGTTTGAGCCTCAAGTTCGTGAGAACTTGAGCTGCGACTCCCTCTTGTTCCCGGAGCAGTCCAAGCAAGACGTGTTCTGTCCCAACGTAGTCGTGACCCAGATTGCTTGCTTCCTCGACGGAGGACTCCAATACACGCCTGGTCTGTGGAGTGTTGGGCAGTCGTCCTCCCATGATGACCATGTCCGGACCAACTGGGACGACCTGAACGACCTCCTCTTGAACTCTTTGAAGTTCAAGCCCGCAATATTCAAGAACCATGGCCGCAACACTGGGATCTGCTTGGAGCAATCCAAGGAGGATGTGCTCGGTTCCAATGTACTCATGATTCAGAACCTGTGCTGCCTGATTGGCGAATTGCATCACCCGACGAGCGCGCGAGGTAAACCGTTCGAACATGGTTGGCATCTCCATAGTACAGGGTGTCAGCAAATGTTGATGCACCAGATAGTGACTTTACCACCATGTCCCTCACTTTGCCTCTTTTGACATTCGT
>CAYYUU010000497.1:0-6061 GCA_964474955.1 uncultured Alcaligenaceae bacterium
AAGATACGATTGCGGCACCGATCGGCCGTGCAGCTGTTGGAGCCGTGGCTTGTAGTCGAATAGATCGACGTGCGTCGGCGCACCATTTTGGAATAGATAGATGACTCGCTTGGCCTTCGGCGCAAAATGCGGCAAGTTCGATAAACCGCCAACACGTTGGTTTGTTGTGTTGGTTTGCTCGGTCGCGAAACCATCTTGGCCGAGCATGGAAGCGAGTGCCGCAGTTCCGAGACCATACGCCGTCTCGCCAAAGAGTTGTCGGCGTGTTATGTGTCGGTGATATTGTTGTTCTGGTGTCATGGTTTGCGCTGAAGTTGAGTGCTGGAAGGTAAAATTTCCCGGAATTCCAAAGGACTGCATTTGTTCCAACGTCGAAAAACATGCTTTTCTGTCAATGAAAAGCATGTCACGTACCGCAGGCATGTTGACCAATTGCTTAATTCCATTCTATCGCGCGGCGAAACGGAACCGGAGGATCTTCTCCGTACGCTCTGCGGCTGGAACCGCGTCCGCCGTTGGTGCGCCACGTAATTGCAATTTGCTGAATCAAGTTGTCCGACACAGACGGCGGAACAGGTTGAAATTGACATCCACCATGGACGGTGGCTCTGAGTTCAGTTCGGTTTTCACTTGGATTCGAAAAATCTGGTTCACATTGAAAGGTAATTGTGTAATCGACTGCAAGCATATCGGCATCGGGAAGGCGGAACACTTGGATGTCAAGATCGACAACCTCCCCTACGGTTACCCCACACCTTGTTGCCTCTGAGTAAAGTTCGTTCTCGATGGAGGGGAGAATCAACGAGCGAAGTTTATCTTGATTCACACTTGGCGTGTCTTCTGTTATCCCCTTCAAACATGACGCCAGTTCACAGTAAACCTCGACCTCAGTTCCTCGCGCAATGCAATCTTGTTGAAGGTTTTGGGCTAGCCCTTTTTCTGGCTGTTTGGGATCAGCTAAGAACGCTCGGTCTTTCGTGACTAGATGCACACAGTAATTTGACGTTAGTTCGAGGACAGCTTGCCAGATTGCGGAATCCTTAAACTGTTGGTTTTTCTCGTTTGGAGCAACCTTCGTCATGACCATTTCGAGGGCGGTTCGTGCATGCTCAAGGGTGAAAGGCACACGTACCAGGATTTGTTCCAAATCAGTGAGTTGTTTCTGCGTTTGTTGTTCTAATTCGGCGTTCGTCGGTATTTGCAGCGAGAATGGAGACCCCATGAGAGTGTTCATGATTCTTGATTGCTGTTCTAACTTCCGGGCAGCATCAAGCCCTGCCTCAACGATTTGTGTTGGTAATTCCATTTCCACAACTTCAGGAAGGCCAAGAAATCCCTCTTGCCTCTGGAGAGTGTAAGTCAGTGATCTCCCAACTGGGTTTTTCAACAGCAGATCAGAACGCCAAACATTGGTGTCAAGTACGACACACACCGGTTTGTGGGGAGGGTTTTCTTTGGTGGTCATTACACTTCTCGGAGTAGACCCGGTCCGGGAAAAAACTGTTAGAGCAACGATCGTCCGTTCTTCCAGTTACTCTCTTGTCAGCGCCTCATCCAAATTCAATATCGCCTGACACACAACCGCATAGGAGGCGTGTTCGATCCTGTTCAGTGATTTATTACTCGCTGATTCCCCGGTGCTCAACAATTCCTGAGCGGCTTTCGGGTTCTCATCGAAATAGCTCTTGGCTCGCATCAAACAACGATGTAATATCTTCGCTTCTCGCTCATTTGGTTTCCGAGCTAACACATATCGAAACGCGAGTTCTAATCGTCCTGGTGTATCCTTCGCTTTCGACAGCAAAACACGTTCGGCGAGTTTTCGTGATGCCTCCACATATGTAATATCATTCAACGTCGTCAAAGCATGCAGAGGAGTATTCGTACTTGTTTGTTTGACGGTACACGTTTGTCGTTTGGCCGAGTCAAAAAAGATAGTCGGTCTGATGATGCGACGCCAGAACGTATAGAGACTCCGCCGATAGAGTGCTTCGCCGTGGTCTTGTTTGTAGCGAATTTTTCCGAACGTCGATTCGGCCCACACTCCTTTTGGTTGATAGGGATTGACCGATGGACCGCCGAGTTTCCGAACGAGCAATCCGCTCGCCGCAAGTGCTTGATCTCGGAGCATCCAAGAGGGCATTCGGAATCGCGACATTCTCGCCAACAGGCGGTTCTTCGGATCGCGAGCCAGCAACTCTTTCGAGACTCGCGACGTTTGCCGATATGTTTCGCTCGTCACGATCAGACGCAACAGGTGTTTCACGTCCCATCCCGATTCCATGAATTCGGCGGCGAGCCAGTCGAGTAATTCCGGATGTGAAGGCTTCTCGCCCTGCCTGCCGAAGTCTTCGGTCGTCTTCACGAGCCCGGTTCCGAAGATTTGTTGCCATATTCGATTCACTGTTACGCGGGCCGTCAACGGATGGTCTCGCGATGTGAGCCATTTAGCCAAGCCGAGGCGGTTGACGGGTGCCTTCGAAGGAAACTCTGGCAGGCTCTCGGGAACGCCCATCGAAACTTCTTTACCTCGTTTGTTGTAGAGTCCCTTGTCGAGAATGAATGTCGGGCGGCGTTTCTTCATGTCGGCCATGACCATGACCTTGGCCTTTTGACCGCGGCGAGTTACTTCGATGATCGGGGGCGTCTGCGGATTGCCACCGTTACCTTTGACCGGCGTTTGGTTGAAGAACGCCGAAAACTGGTAGTACTCTTTCTGGGCGATGGGGTCGTATTTGTGGTCGTGGCAGCGGCAGCAATTCAAAGTGAGCCCGAGCCAGACGGTTCCCATCGTTTCGGTCATGTCAAAGACGTATTCGACGCGGTTTTCTTCGGCGATGCGTCCGCCCTCGCCGTTGATCATGTGGTTCCGACAAAAGCCAGTCGCGAGTTTTTGTTCCTGCGTGGCTTTCGGCAGCAAATCACCCGCGAGCTGCCACGTCGTGAATTTGTCGTACGGCATGTTCTTGTTGAATGCCTCGACGACCCAATCTCGCCAAGGCCACATCGTTCGCGTGCGGTCGCCTTGATAGCCGTTCGTGTCGGCGTATCGTGCGGCGTCGAGCCAGTTCCAGGCCATCCGTTCACCAAAAGCCGGAGAATTTAGCAACCGCGAGACAATTATGTTGTAGGTTTGTGGTGTCAGATCTTTCTCGAACGCGTCGACTTCTTGCGGCGTGGGTGGCAGTCCGGTCAGATCCAGCGTGACTCGGCGAATGAGGCGAGCTTTGCTGGCTGGCGGCGACGGCGAAAGCCCTTCTCTTTCGAGGCGAGCGAAGACAAACGTATCGATAGCGTTTCGGACCCGAGCGGCGTGTTTCTTGAGCTTGGGCAATGGCGGTCGAACCACCCGAGTGAAGCCCCAGTGCTCGCCCCAGGAAGCGCCCTCGTCGATCCAACGCTTCAGCGTGGCGATTTGTTGCTTCGTGAGCTTGCGGTTGGAGTGTTTCGGAGGCATTCGTCGGCGTTCTTTTGGCGTGACAATTCTTTGGTAGAGTCGACTTTTCTCGCTACTGCCTGGAACAATCGCTCGTTTTTTGGCTTCGGCCTCGACGTCGAGACGCAATCGGCCCTCGCGCCTAGAAGCATCCGGACCGTGACAGTGGAAACAGTTGTCCGAAAGAATCGGGAGGACTTCGCGGCTGAAGTCGACCTTTTCTCCCGCGAAGACCGACATGGGCAGACCGAAGAGAACGCTGGCAGACAATAGAATGTATCGCGGCATGGTGAATTCCATGTGGAAGGCGGGTTTGCTCGACGAACGACGAATATGACGTTACGCAGGTATGACAATATTTATTGTACCGCGAATACCCGGAAAGCCGGAAGAAAAACGCGGTTGGCCATGCCAAGTTGTACTCGGCAAGAGCCTGGTTTTGCGATATTGTAAAACGCCAGGGCGTCTTGCGTTTCTTGACCAACGTCCATCAAATGTGTACTTTGAAGAATCCATTTTGCTCGTCTTTGGCCAAACCATCGAAGGCCTTGGTTTCGGACGGGTCTGATCTTGCCAATGAAGGTGAACACGTGCCCCGCTTGCTTGTGATCAAAGGCACCGATGAGGGCAAGCAGTTCGAACTGTCGACGCCCCAAATTGGAATCGGACGTGATGCCGGGAATCCCATTCGGCTGCACGACACGGAGGTCTCCCGACGACACGCCGCCTTCATCTTGACCGAGGGCGGCTATAAGCTCAAAGACGTCGGCAGCGCCAACGGAACGTTCGTCAACAACCAGAAAATCGACGAGCAAAATCTGAAGGCCGGCGATCAAATCCAAATCGGCCAGACCGTTTTGGTGTACAGCGCAGGCAGGACCGAAGCCCAACAGCAAGAGCAAGGCGACCTCGCCGAGCAGATTAATCTGATCAGTCGCAGCGACGTGGAGCTTTCCTCGGCCATCATCAAGTCGATCGCAGCGACCGAAGGCAGTCAGATTCTCGCACATCCGGAGAGGGCCAAGACGCCCTGGCTGCGGACCGCACTGGCGAACCTCAAAATCATGTACGAGACGAGCCAGGCCATCAGCCACATCCTCGATCTCGAAGAATTGTTGGATAAAATTCTCGAACTCATCTTCAACTCGATTGCTGCCGATCGTGGTTGCGTCATGTTGGCGAATCCCGAAACGGGTGAGTTCGAGCCGAAGGCCGTACGCTGGCGAGAAAAAGTCGCCGAAGGCCAGCGGATGGCCGTGAGTAGCACGATCATCGAACACGTTCGGAAAGAAGCCCACGGGGTTCTCGTCTCCGACGCATCTCAAGACGAGCGATTTAACACCGGACAAAGTATCGTGCGATTCGGGATTCGTGAGGTCATCTGCGTTCCCATGAAAGGCCGTCACGAAACGCTCGGCGTGCTGTATCTCGATACTCGAAGCAAAACGCAAGACGTCACTCAGAGAAAAACGTCGCTCGGCAAATTCACCGAAGACCACCTTGCTCTTGCCATCGCCATCGCCCACCAGGCCGCCCTCGCGGTCGAAGGTACGCGGTATTATCAGGCGATGGTTCAGGCGGAACGCCTCGCGGCCATTGGCCAGACGATTGCAGCGTTGTCGCACAGCATCAAGAATATTCTCCAGGGACTCAAGAGCGGTGGCGAAATCCTCGAAATGGGTCTGAAAGATCCGGAGAAGAACGATGCCCTGCTGCAACAAGGATGGAAGATCGTTCAGAAGAATCAGGACAAAGTCTTCAATCTCGTCAAAGACATGTTGAGCTATTCGAAGGAACGCGAGCCGACGATCGAATACCTGAACGTCAACGAACTGGTCCGCGACGTTTACGAACTGGTCCAACCTCGGGCGGCGGAATTGGGCATTAAACTGAAGCTGGATCTCAATCAAGGGTTGCCGCAAGTCCAGTGCGACCCCGAGGGAATCCTGCACGCCTTCCTCAACATCGTGACGAACGCGATTGATGCGGTGGAGGGCATTTCTAACGCTCAAGTCCACATGGGCACGCGGCGAGATAAAGACGACCCGAGTTGGGTTCGGTTGATTACAGTCGACAACGGCCCCGGGATTCCTCCCGAAACATTAAACGACATCTTCAAACCATTCGTCAGTTCCAAGGGCGCGAAGGGAACGGGACTCGGGCTCGCCGTGAGTCGGAAGATCTTACGAGAGCACGGTGGTGATATTCTCGTCGAGAGTCGAGTCGGTGTCGGGAGCAAGTTCTCGCTACGACTACCGATCCGTAGCCCGTTGAGCCTGGACATGACGGGCGACTTTGAGACGATTCACCTGCATCAATCACTTCGGGAAGAAGATGTTGAGGAATGAGTCGCCTGTGTTGGCGTGATCCTGGCGAATTGAAAATGACGACCTAATGATTTTTGACGATCACGATCGTAAGCTTCGAATCGAAGTTTCCAAATGGTGGCATCCTCGCTTCGTTCCTTGCTCCACCTTCCGAAACAACTCTTTGAACACTGCACAACAATATCCATTGCGAACTTCTGGCCCGTGGTCAGAAAGAACGCATTCGAGAGTGTCGTCTTTCGTTCATCGAAAGGCGCATGTCTTGGAATTAGTAGTAGGCAAAATCCCTTCTTCTCGG
>CAYYUU010000498.1:0-6033 GCA_964474955.1 uncultured Alcaligenaceae bacterium
AACTATGCTCGGGCCGAGCAAGGCCAGCACGGCAAGGGTAACACAGACTCTGATTTTCATTCTATCTCCTTGTCCTTGCAAAGACTCAAGGGGAACGCACTCGAACCGGAAAACTTTGGTGCATATCAAATCACGTATCGTGAGATGTTACCGGTGAGGCTGGAATGAAGTTTCAGGAAAACCGAAACGACGAAGTGCCGTTCGTTCGACGGACGACAGGAATTTTTCCCCGGCCCAATTACTCTGCGTCTGGTAACCTGCCGCAAAATGGCGTTCAGAGATCTTTGTGGGCCGGACGACGAACTAAAGAATCAACCATAGAAGTGAGAAAAAACCGCAAAGCTTGGCCAGGACGTAGTTGTCCCATGTTCGTTCCTTCCAACCTGGCTTTCTCGTCAGGGTGGAGATTCTGTTGGCATCGTCGGGAAAGCGTCTCTTGCCAGTTCGCTGATAAAGCCGGGACGTTTGCCAGACGTGACGCATCTTCCAGGTTGCTCTTGTCGTGGTGCATGATTCGGTTGGCCACCGAGATCGACCATTCGGAGTGTGGTCGTTTGGCCAAACTCAGTGAGCTGGTATTCCGTTCTCGGGAGTACTCTGGGATGTTGGTGTTTTATTGAGAGCTGAGGGTAATATAGCAGGCACACTCGGACGGTAAATTTATTTCTATCCGGTTTTCGCAGGTATGCGCAGGCCACGTGTACCCACGACAAAAACAAAAACCGAGGACTTATTTATTTGGCGTTCCCCGTGTGCCGTTCGTCTCTTGGACTTAGTTGGCACCGGCACAACGGGAACTCGCACGAAAGAAGTGTTCGATTATCGTAAGGGGCCTTGGCTTCGCTTGGCCCACCCCCACCGCACCAAAAACGACCACCAATCGATCCACAAATCCTTGTTCCCGGCTACTGCCACAACCCTTTCGGCATACCCGCTTCCGCTCCGGACGGCGGACGAATGCCCACGCTCTCGGAAATGATCTCTGCCACGGACAACGGCGACACCTTCTCCTCGCGAACGCCCGGACGAATACCTGGCCCATATATGAGCAGTGGCACATGGGTGTCATACGGATGCGGACTGCCGTGTGTCGTCGTGTATGAGCCGGGCTTTTTAGGGTTGATCTCGGGAGTCGGCAAGTAGTATGGCTTCAAGACCGGCAGGACGTCGCCGCTGTTGTCGGGATGGAATGAAAGCTGGACTTGACGGTACAAAGGCGGAAGACTCACCTTCGGTTGCGGCGACATCAGTTGAGTCCGGGTAAATACGCTTTCTATGCCTGGTTGCTCTTGGAGCCAAGCACCCAAAGCCTCCTCGACCTTCGAATATTTCAATTTCAGTTCTTTGAGCGTCTCCTTGTTCAGGTAAAACATCCCGGACGAAATCGATTCGAACCACTTTTGTTTTTCGCCTTTGGTGAACTTCTTGTCGAGGTGGGCGAGTGCCTTGACGACAAGAGCTTTCGGATCGACGTGCCCGGCGTCCTTTTTCCCTTTGGAGAGCCGATATTCGGGGATCGGACACACGCCGTGGTCGGACGTGACGATGAACAGATAGTTCCCCTTGCCAACCTTCTTGTCGAGAAACTTCATCATGTCCTGGACGATCATGTCTGACCGCAATGTAATGTCCAAGACCTCGTGCGAATCTGGTCCCCAACAGTGGCCGACCAGATCATTACTCGAAAATCCAATCGTCAACAGATCGGGTACGTCGTCCTGACCGAGTTCGTGTTCGACAATCGCTCGCTTGGCCAAGTCCGCCACGACCTCATTTCCAAAAGGCGAATTCGCCAACGCTCGATAATACAACGGCCCAAGTTCCTTCAAACCGGCCTTCATCGAATGCGGGAGCGTCTGGCCTTGGTTGTAGCCGTTGCCTTCGTACTTGAAGGCATCCGGACCGGCGATCTTGAAGTAGTCCAAATCGATTCGCCCTTGTCGCCAAGTCTTGTTGAAATATTTGTCGACGGCTCGCGACTTGTTATAGTCGAGCACCCACGCGGGCAAACCGTTGGGGTAGAAAGTGGACGTGACGAACATTCCCTCGTCGTAGTTGAACCAAATACACAGCAAGGATCGCAGAGCTCCCAGCAACATTGCGGCGCGGTCCTTGATCGAAATGGAAATGATTTTCGCTTTGCACTTCGTTTGCTCCATGAGGGCATCGCCGACCGACGGTTGGAGTCGACGAGTCGGAGCCCCACCGCGAGACTTCTTGCCCAGCTTCGGGACAGAAGTGTAGCGAGTATTTTCGATGCAGTTGATCCGTTTTCCGGACTTGCGATCGTACCAGCTATTGCCGACGATTCCGTTTTTATTGGGTGAGCAACCCGTCACGATTCCGGCGTGACCGGCTCCCGTCACTGTGTTGGCGTAAGGGTAATGGCAATTCGTAAACCAGGCTCCTTCGGTCCCAAATCGTCCGAAGCCTTCCTTCCGGAAATATTTCTTCCACTTCGTCAAGTAGTCGCCTCGCATTTGGTCGAAGACGGCAACGACGACCAATTTCGGTTTCTTTTTCTTCAGGCCAGAAGGGACATTCGCCCGAGGGACCATAGAAAATCCCACCGGAGCGAAGGCCAAGGCTAAACTGACGACCAGGCTCGTCGTCACAATGAAATTTCGACTTTTCACAAGTATTTCTCCCCATGGACGAATCGGGCGCATTTCTTTTTCACTTTACGAAACGGGGCAAAATCTTCGAGGTGAGACACACCGCGTGATGTGAAAATCGGCACGGATACTTTGGTAACACGATGATGGATGACCAAGATACTCAGTCAAGCCCTTCCCCGCCTCGTCGCTCTCCACCGTTGGGCTCAAACTTGCGAAATCAGTGGCGAGGATTTTGGACAGCGGTTGCGTTCCTGACCCGCCTACCAACTCCGCTTCGCTACATTCAAGACGCGAAACAGATTCGCCAAGATTTACGACTTGCTACTCGATACTTCCCGCTCGTCGGCGCGTTGATCGGGGCAGTGACGACCGGAATTGTGTTGGGTTCGAGCTTCCTCTGGCCGTTTCCCGTCGCCGTGCTTCTCGGCCTTGCGATCGAAGCGGTTTTGACGGGAGCGTTTCACGAAGACGCCGTGGCGGATTTTTTTGACGCTTTCGGCGGAGGTTGGACGCGAGATGACATTCTCCGCATTCTCAAGGACAGTCGGATCGGCAGCTTTGGTCTGGTGGGATTAGGTATGGCGTTGGCGTTGCGTGCGGGAGGCATGATGTCGCTCGACTGGCAAGTGTTTCCCCACGTTCTCATCGCCTCAACCACTCTTGGTCGATGGAACATTCTGGTCGTCATGTCATGCGTCCCACCGGTCGCCAATCGGGAAAGCGTTTCGAAAGACGTCGGGCAGCAGATTGGATTCGTCGAGTTGATATGGGGAACCGGATTTGCGATCCCGGGCTGGGTGTTGGTTGGGTGGACTGCGCCGCTTCGGTTGGTCGTGATGGTACTCGTGTCGCTCGTGTTCGGTCTGTGCTTCGGCGTTTATCTTCGCCGGAAACTTGGCGGCGTGACGGGGGATTGTCTGGGTTGCGCGGCCTATGTAACCCAGGTGATCGTGTTACTCGTGGGGAGCGCTCGAATACAGTGATCTGACTGAGAAGATATGTGAAGGTATGGCATTTGTTCCGTCTTTGGGTTGCCGTTGGCAGAGCCCACAAGGAAAAATCGACGTTCGTCCTTTCCCGGAGCGAAAGGCGACACTCCACAACGATCCGAAGAGTGGACGGGTCCGCGAATGGCGATCTCGAACGGACCCAGGTTCATTCCAACAGTGTTACCCTTTGTTCTTGTAGACCATGACCTGAACAATGTCCTTGGCACGGTCTCGATCGATCTCGAGCTTGATCAACAGATCGTCGATGAAATCTTTCTCGTCGGGCTCGACGATTCCGTCGGCCAACACGATATCACAAGCATTCGCGAACACGGTCTCTCGCAATTCGGGCGGCACGGATGGAACGGACATGTCGAGAAGCTTTCCGGTTCCGCCGCGTTTCAAGATGCCGAGCAAACGGTCCATCATGGAATTGAACTTGTGAGGCGGGACGTACTGGTACATCTTCATTCGCCGCAAACACGTAATTAGGCTCTGGACCTCTTCGTCGGCGATGTGGCCGTCGCACGCCGACGCCCCCAGAAGCACTCCGGCAAACGCTTCTTGCGGACCAAAATTTTGCGGTTCGAACGAGGAGTCGCCCAAGACATCATCAAAGAGTGACATATACGTGATTCCCTGCGGGATAGAGAAACGAAGTTATCGGAGGGCCAGCACCACGCGACCGCTTCCGCCGTAGTTAACCTTTGTTCTTCACGACCATAATTTCGGCGATCATCCGCGCAGTGTCCGGAGGAATCTCCAGCTTTCTCCGGAGCCGATCAATGAAATCTTTCTCATCGGGTTCGACAATCCCGTCTGCCAGGACAATGTCACAGGCATTCGTGAAGGCAGTGTTGTCAAGGTCCTCGGGCAAGGCATCGACACACTCGTCGATGAGCGCGTCGACGCCTCGTCGTTTCAAGAAGCCCATGAGTCGGTTGAACGTTTGCCCGAATTGTCGTCCGTTGTAGCGTTTGTACAACTCCATTCGGACCAAGGCCGTGACAAGGCCTTGGACCTCGTCTTCGGCAATGTGCCCATCACAGGCGCTCGCGCCCAAAAGAATCCCGGCGAAAGCTTCTTGGGGGGTGAAGCCGCTGCTCTCATTGGAGCTGCCGAAGAGAGAATCAAAAAAGCCCATGCAATTGGCTCCTTGTGTTGGTCCGCAAGACACCTGGTCGTTCGGTGCCCAACCCGACGAAACAACTTGTTTCGTCGGGTCGTTAAGTTTTAGGAGTTCGACGCACGTCAATTCCTCGCCGTCCTAGAATTGATCAGGCCGACGTTGGCTTTCTGCCATTGCGGTAAGAACTATTTTACACATCTTGGCCTAGTTGAAAATGAAAGGATCAAAAAAATGGTGGCCTTTCTTGACGCCCTAATTTCGATAGTGGGCGTGACAGCGTTTACAAGATTCTTGCAAAGCAAGGAAATGACGGGAGGCGGCTTTCCGGTCCTCGGATTTAAGGGCACTCTCGAGTTTCGAAGTCAACGCCTCCGATTCGGCCATCCAAGTTTTGAATTTCGGGTCGTGCTTTTTTCTGAGATTTCTCCGCAATTCGTAAAAGGCTTCGCGAAGCAATAACGCCTCTTGCGCTGGCTCGAGGTCGGGGTGTTTTGGAGGTGTCTTCCAGTTGGTCTTTCGACAGAGCTTCAAATTGTCGTACGCTCGATCGATTTTTGCCATCGCCGCAGCCACGGATTCGACCTCGGCAATTTCGACCAACTTCGGCAGTTTGGCTTTGAGCTTGGGAACTTTATACTGTTCGACGTCCCGCCAAAGGCCGCGATATTCTTTGCTCGTCCCTGCCCGTCTCAAAATCTTCAACGCGGCTCTTCCGTCGGCCTCACCGCAGGCGATGCAAATGGCTGCTGCGGCTGCCGGACCGCGATGCCGTCCATGATGACAGTGAATGTAGAGAGGACGTTTTGCGTCCTTCGCAACACGAGCAAACGACTTCTGCGCGTGGTCATGAATTCCGTCATATCCAATGGGGACGTGGACGTACTTCAGCCCGTACTTGCGAGCCAACTTGATGTTCGGTTTTGCTCCATCGACACTCACGACTGTCTTGACTCCGAGGTTGACCAGGCTCGCGAACGCCTTCTCCTCGTGAGGTTCGCCGCCGGAATAGAGGTCGTCGGTGATTTGGAGTAAATTATGGAGGCCCGGAAAGTCTTTCTCTGATGGTTGGCGTTTTCGAGGAATCGGAGTGCTTGGCTGCGAGTTTTCCTTCGTTTGCGGATTCGAAGAACGCTGGCGTTGTTTCGTCTGGGATTGCTGATCCACGTCGCGCGGTTGTGGGGAACATCCGCCGAAGCTCGACCAGAATAGTCCGACAAGGAAGAAAAAAAAGGTCCTTTTGATCTTCATATGCCCTTGATCCCGCACAAATATTTGTGCGGGATCAAGGGCATATGAA
>CAYYUU010000499.1:0-6032 GCA_964474955.1 uncultured Alcaligenaceae bacterium
GTTCGAGTCAAACAACGTTTCGAACGTCCCGTACTCGAAGACATTCCGGCAGCGGTGCGAGCCCAGCTCGACTCCATCGGGCTCAACAAGACTGTGAAGGCTGGCCAAACGGTTGCTCTCACAGGCGGGAGCCGAGGAATCGCCAACATTCCTTTGATTCTCAAAACCGTCGCGGATTATCTGAAGGATCTCGGAGCCAAACCGTTTCTTTTTCCTGCGATGGGAAGTCACGGCGGCGGCACTCCCGAAGGACAACGCGAAGTCCTCAGAAGCTACGGCATGACCGAGGAATATCTTGGCATTCCGCTGCGTTCCTCTTTGGAGGTCGTACAAGTCGGAACGACCGACAAGGGATTCCCCGTTTACCTCGACAAGCTCGCGTCCGAAGCGGACCACATTGGCGTCGTCAATCGCGTCAAGCCGCACACGAATTTCGATGGTCCACTCGAAAGTGGGCTTTGCAAAATGATGATGATCGGCCTTGGAAAGTGGCGAGGCGCCCAGGAATACCACAGGCTGTTGCTCGCGAATCCGTTCTACGAAACCGCCCGAAACGTTGTCTCGTACCTGCTCTCAAACGCTCCGATCACGTTTGGCCTGGGAGTTGTCGAGAATCCCTACGACGAGACGGCCTACGTCGAAGCCGTCAAACCCGAGAACCTCATCGAACGCGAAGAGGCCATGTTGGTGAAGGCGAAAGAATGGATGCCGAGGTTGCCGTTGAAAAAAGCCGACATTCTCATCATAGACGAGATGGGGAAGAACATCTCCGGATCGGGAATCGACACGAACATCGTTGGCCGCAAGCGAGCCTTCAAGACCGCACCACCCGCCGCTGGCCAACCCGAAATGCGATTCATCTTCGTCCGCAGCCTCACCGAAGCGAGCCACGGCAACGCCGCCGGAATCGGCAACGCCGACTTCATGACCACAGGCCTTTTCGAGTCCATCGACTATCGCTCGACGGTCATCAACTGCGTGACGTCCGGCAATCCCGAAGGAGCGAACTTGCCGGTTCACTTCCCCACCGACAAGGAAGTTCTCGAGGCGTCGTTGCCGATCATCGGGAGCCGATCTCCGGAAAAAGCCCGCATCCTGCACATCCGCAACACGCTCAAGGTCTATGAATTGGAGATGTCGACGCCTTGCCTCGACGAGCCCAAGCACGAGACCGACTTCGAAATCGTTGGCGATCCGTATGATATTCCCCTGGACGAACGGGGGATGTTGGCTTCGGTGTAACATTCAGGACGGCCTCATCGTTTTTGCTAACCAAATTCGATAAAGGATTTTCGTCAAGGACCGTAGAACGGGCAAGGGAATGCGAAATTTATATCTGTCCGGCTTTCTGTCGTTGTCGTAGGTACACGCGAGCCGCATGTACCAAAGAAAACTCGACCAATAAAAAAGTACACGCGGCCCGCGTCCACCCACGAAACGGACAACTTGTTTCTTTCCCGTTCCAAAGCCTGTCCAAGCTTTCTTTGGACAGGTCGCAAACCGGTCCTGCTGTTCACAACGAACCCAGAGGCACACCCACGGTGACCACCAAAAAACACAAAAAGACGTCTGCCGAAATGCATGCCACCTTTCCAACCGATTAGTCAGGTCAAATCGACGTAACCTTTGTTCAATAAAGTGCTTTGTTATGGACAAAGGTGTCTTCAAGTGTATGCTTACTAAGACTTGGAACACCGAACCCGCACAGTTTCTTTTTCCGGAACCAGACCGCAACGTGTCGCCATTACACACCGAAAGCACTTTGCCAGGACCCGTCCAACCAGACGGCAGAAGGGTTGGTGACGAGGACACTGCATACCCCAAGCTCATCCATGCGCTCGAAGACGTTGCCCGTCCGATCATGATCCATCGCAATGGCACATCGCCGGATGTCGAAACGATTACATTTCTCGATTCGCGGACTTCGGCCCACCTCACACCTTCTCATATATTCGTCCCGGCCGTGGAACTCACGAGCCTGGGCGATGCGACGTTCCGACGCGACCACCGATTGCAATATGCGTACGTCGCCGGAGCCATGGCCAACGGAATTGGTTCGTGTGAGATCGTCGAAGCCATGAGCCGTGCCGGCATGCTCGGGTTCTTCGGGTCAGCCGGTCTCGCGCTTCCCGCCGTCGAAAAAGCCATCGACCGAGTTTCCCGCAATTTGGGGACCGCCCCTTTCGGTTTCAATCTCATCCACAGTCCGAACGAACCCAACCTCGAAGCCAGCGTTGTCGACTTGTATCTGCGGCGAGGGGTTCGTCTTGTCGAAGCCTCGGCCTACCTGGGCTTGACTCTCCCCGTCGTGAAATATCGAGTTTCCGGAATACGTCGCACTCGTCAGGGACAAGTTGAAACGCCGAACAAGATCATCGCGAAGGTCTCTCGCGTCGAAGTCGCAAGGAAGTTCCTGGCCCCAGCTCCCGAGGCGATGTTGCGGCAACTCGTCCAGACCGGGGACATCACGCCGGAACAGGCTCAGCTCGCCAGACAGATTCCTCTGGCCCAGGACATCACCGCCGAGGCCGATTCCGGAGGACACACCGATAACCGGCCTCTGGTCGCACTGTTACCCACAATGGTTGCGTTGCGAAATCAAATTCAACGCGAGTATCGGTACGATGTTCCGCTTCGCGTCGGGGCAGCCGGAGGAATCTCAACTCCCTGGTCCGCCGCCGCCGCGTTTACGATGGGAGCCGCCTACGTCGTGACCGGTTCGGTGAATCAGGCATGCCGCGAGTCTGGCTCGTCGGATGCCGTCCGACAGATGCTGGCGGAGACGCGACAGGCCGACGTCACCATGGCACCCGCTGCCGACATGTTCGAGATGGGAGTCAAGCTCCAGGTCCTCAAGCGAGGAACGATGTTTCCGATGCGGGCCGCGAAGCTGTGGGAGCTTTATCGGACGCGAGCCAGCCTCGATGACCTGTCCGCCCAGGAGAGAACGCAACTCGAGCAGACGATTTTTCGGCTCCCACTCGCAGAGGTTTGGAGTCAGACCCGCAAGTTCTTCGAAGCTCGTGATCCCTCACAACTCGCGAGAGCCGAGACCGATCCCAAGCACAAAATGGCCCTCGTGTTCCGTTGGTACCTGGGGCAATCGTCGCGGTGGGCCAATCGTGGGGAGGTCGACCGAAAGATCGACTACCAGGTTTGGTGTGGGCCGGCGATGGGGGCTTTCAACGAGTGGGTCAAAGGCTCATGGCTCGAGTCCGCCGAGAACCGCCGCGTCGCGGACGTGGCCTTGAACATCCTTTACGGGTGCGCCGTCCTGAGCCGCGCGAATCTCCTCACGATGCAGGGAGTGCCCTTGCCCCCGGACCTACCGACGTTCCGCCCGTTACCGCCGCGAGAACTGCTCAACCGTGTCCAAACCTGATTCCCACCTACGGTCCCACTCCGAACAGTTGAAGAGCCTTGGGTCCATTGTGACCGCGACGGACGTTCGCGACAGAGACAGAAATTCGGCCCGAGCCAGGAACACCGAAAGTTTGGCCATCTATGAATCCACAAGAGCGTTGTTCGGCTCCCAAGACAAAAGAGCCAATCCCTCCCGTGGCCATCATCGGGATGGGGTGTCTGTTTCCCAAGGCCGAGGACCTGCACGCCTACTGGTCTAACATCGCCAGCGGTGTCGACGCCATCACCGACGTTCCGCCCACCCACTGGGACCCCAAAGACTACTTCAATGCCGACAAGACGGCCTCCGACCAGACCTACTCGCATCGTGGCGGATTCATCGACCCCGTCGCCTTCGCTCCCCTCGAATTTGGCGTGACACCAAAGTCCCTGGAAGCGACCGATACGACTCAACTCCTCGGGCTCCTCGTCGCCAAGCAGACCCTCGAAAACGCCGGATACGGACCGACCAGAGACTTTGACAGGGACAAGGTCAGCGTGATCCTCGGCGTCACCGGCACCCTACCCCTTGTCATTCCGCTGGGGGCTCGATTGGGACATCCGCTTTGGCGAAAGGCGCTCGCAGCCGAAGGAGTTCCCCCCGACGTCATCGATCGAGTGGTCGAAAACATCGCCGAAGGCTACGTCGGTTGGCAAGAAGATTCGTTCCCCGGATTGCTGGGGAACGTCGTCGCCGGTCGCATCGCCAACCGCCTCGACCTCGGCGGCACGAACTGTGTCGTGGATGCCGCGTGTGCCAGCTCGTTGAGTGCCCTCCACCTGGGGCTGTTGGAACTCGCCTCGGGCAAGTCCGACATGGTCCTCAGCGGTGGGATGGACACATTCAACGACATCTTCATGTACATGTGCTTCAGCAAAACGCCGGCGCTTTCGCCGTCGGGGTATGCTCGTCCCTTCGACGCGAAGGCCGACGGCACAACCCTCGGAGAGGGACTCGGGTGTCTGCTCCTCAAGCGTGTCGAAGACGCCGAACGCGATGGGGACACCATTTACGGCGTCATTCGGAGCATCGGGACATCGAGTGACGGGAAAGGTCAAGCTGTCTATGCTCCGAGCGCCGATGGACAGGTCAAAGCCCTTCGCTCAGCGTACGACCTCGCAGGTGTATCCCCCGCAACCGTCGAACTCGTCGAAGCCCACGGAACCGGCACGAAGGCCGGGGACAAGACAGAACTCAAAGCCCTTCTCGAAATCTACCGCGGGACAGAGAGACAGGGAACTTGGTGTGCCCTAGGGTCAGTAAAATCACAGATCGGTCACACCAAGGCAGCAGCAGGAGCCGCCGGTCTCATCAAGGCTGCTCTCGCCCTCCATCACAAGGTTTTGCCGCCGACTGCCAAGGTCACCGAACCCCTTCCCGAACTAGCCGACCAGACCTCACCACTGTATCCGAATGTCACCAAGCGTCCCTGGCTCCCGTCGCTCCAACATCCTCGCCGAGCTGCCGTGAGTTCCTTCGGCTTTGGAGGAAGTAACTTCCATTGTGTCCTCGAAGAATACCGAACCAACAAGTCCGAGGTCGCCTGGGATCCCAATGTCGAGATCGGCGCATTCTCGGCACCTTTGGAGGCAGAATTTCGACGTCGAATCTCGTCGCTGTTTTCTGCGAAGACCTGGAGTGAGGGTGTTTCGATAGTCCACGAAGCCCGAACGGAGTTTCGGACGTCCCATGACCACCGGCTCACCTTTGTATTGCGAAAAAGTTCTTGGGAAGAACAACTCGCGGAACTGCAGAACGAACTGGAGGGGCACGACCTGAAAAGCTCCGACAAGTTTCATTATGCGACCGGACCGCGACCCGGAAAACTCGCATTCTTGTTCCCAGGACAGGGTTCGCAATACGTCGGCATGCTATCTGATTTGGTCTGTGCCTTCCCCCAGGCGTTCGAGGAATTCGTGAACGCGCAGGAGGTCTTTCGGCAAGTCCAGAGTGGCTCCGACATGAACGCCCTTGTTGACTCCGTCTTTCCAAAGGGCCTGTTCACCCCCGCTGACCGTCAACAGGCCGAGGAACTACTTCGCAAAACGGACCTTGCCCAACCAGCCCTAGGGGCAGTGAGTTTCGGAGCGTTCCAGGTCCTCCGCTACTTCGACCTCCACCCAGACCTGACTGCCGGACATAGCTTCGGAGAGTTGACGGCCCTGGCATCGGCGGGTTGTCTCGCTCCACACGATTTCCACCGCCTCGCGGCCCTTCGCGGAAAGCTCATGGCGAACGTGGGTGGCACCCGAGGCTCGATGGTCGCCGTCGAGATGAACGCCCGCGACCTCGGTGCAGTCCTGCGAGAAACTGGCAGCCGGTTGACCATCGCCAACCACAACGCACCTTCGCAGGTCGTGCTGTCCGGAGAACGACAAGACCTGGATGCGATCACGGGTGTGCTTCGTCAACGTGGAGTCAACGTCCATCCGCTACACGTTGGTGCAGCCTTCCACAGTCCCGCAGTTGCGGGAGTCGCGGAACCCTTCCACAACGAAGTGACCAAAGTCGTCTTGCAACGTGGGAATGTCCCTGTCTACGCAAACACCACGGGTCGGACATATCCTTCGAACACTCGCGAAGCCCAACGACTTCTCGGTCACCAACTCGCACAACCGGTTGAGTTACT
>CAYYUU010000500.1:0-6032 GCA_964474955.1 uncultured Alcaligenaceae bacterium
GGAATGAGCGTCCCTTTTTCCTGTCCGGTGACGAGCCGCGTGTGCGTCACGACGTCACATTCTTTCGCGAACCCCTCGACGTGTTCGGCTTCTTTCTCCAGAAATCGCTTAGGGATGAATAGCGGGAAGTACGCGTTGACGTGGCCGGTGTCTTTGAATTTTTTATCGAGCGCCTTCTGCATCTTTTCCCAGATCGCGTACCCGTGCGGCTTGATGACGATGCATCCGCGGACTTCGGACGGCTCGGCCAATCCCGCGTGGCGGATGCCGTCCTGATACCACTGAGAATAATCTTGATCGCGAGGGGTTATTTGTTCGGCCATCTGTCATCTCCAGAGTACTGGCCCCACAGAGTTGGAGGCGCGATATTTCGTTTCCTGGTTCTATACAACAGGACAGCCACGTTGACCACCAAGTTCGGCTCGGCTGTTAATGCGCTTGCAAGTGCGTCGCCAAATCTTGTTCCTGCGCGTGGTTCCACGCCTCTTCGGTTCCGATCGGGAGCCAGAAGTCTGTCTCGATAACCTGAAAGGGAGCTTTCTGGGCGAGCTTCGAAACATACTCGGTAATCTCGTACTCGTTTCTCGGCGAGAGCGTCAGTTCGATTTCGAAAACTTCCTTGGGGAATTTATAAGCTCCGACATTAGCCAGTTGGCGGCCTTTCAGTTCTTTGTTTTTTTCCTCAAGTCGGTCCAACGTCCCGTCTTCTTTGAGAATCGCAACGCCAAACTTCTCGGGCTCGGTCACCGGATGGGTCATCACCCCTGCTGGACAAGCGGCCAACTCTGCGAGGTCTTTGCCGCTATACAAGTCGTCGCCATTGAGCACGAGGAATGAATCGGATTCGATGAACTCACGGCATTTTCGCAGCGCGTCCCCGGTGCCTCTTGGTTCGCCTTGGGGCACAATGGCATGCTTTGCGAATCGAGTTTGTGTTTTGGTGATGAACTCTTCGATCTGCTCGGCCAGATAATGGACGACGACGATGACACGATCAACGACTTTCGGCAGAGCCTGGAGCGTCCAATCCATGATCGGGCGACCTTGGACGTGCAAGAGTGGTTTCGGAGTTTTGAGCGTGTGTGGGCGGAGGCGTGTTCCCAAACCAGCCGCCAGGATGACTGCGTCCATTGGCGTTTATCCTTTTTCCAAATGACGGGGAAATGGACCGAGATAGATGGTCTTTCGGAATTCGTGGAGAAAATCTGTCTGTGGTTTTTTCCGGCGTTGGCCAACCGTTCTATCCGCACAATTTTGATGAAGACGACCAGACTCTCCAGTCGATTATATTGCTGTTCTCGCAGTAGGCCGTCAGGTCTGAAAAGTTTACAATCCTCATGCCCGCTGGCAGAGTTTCTCGCACGCGAGGAGGGAGATTGATGGACCTCTCAGGGTCTGTTTCCCCGAAGGCGGCACAGGCAAGACAAGGATGTTGATGTCAGTGCCATCTCTGCGATGAACAAGCCTTTGGGACAAAAAGTCCAGATTCCGTGTGCGTCCGCCAGCCCGGGAGAGGATCATTCAGGGAAAGACGAGGGTAAGGAAACCATGCGATATAGTCTCATAGCGTTGCTATTAAGTGGGCTCGTCATGACGTTCGGTTGTCGACACGTCGCGGGTCCTTGCGATTGTGAGCGTCAAGGTCCGTGTCCGTGGGGAACTCCGACGGGCTTCGGCACTGGTGGCCCACCACAGTTCCATGGCGGGCAGGCCATGCCGTCTGGAGTAGGTTATGGCGTGGCCCCATACGGCACCCCCAATGGACAAGCGACCCCAGCCGAACAAATTCCTGGGCCGAAAGGTCCAGCCCCCAAGGCTTTGCCGAAAGGGAATCCGATGCCGGGCGGTGGCTTGGATAATCCGCCGCAATTCTAATCGAACAACAAAGTTTGGCGATTCCGTTCGCTGATGACCACGGTTTCGCGGGCGACACATCAATAGTATTCCGGTTGGTTGAGTGTTGACCCGAGGTCGGGTTCGTGACCTGTCCAAGAAACACGGGGCAGTCGACGAAGGATCGCAAAGAAGGCTTGGGAATTCTTTCCCGAGCCTTTTTCACGTTTCGGACTTACTTTTTCCTTCGCGTCGAGTGGTCTTGGCTTTTTTCGACGGTGATGTCGCATCTCTGCTGGATTCACTGGACGCCGCGTTGGTTCTCTGTTGGGTGCTCTCGACTGGTTCGGGTTGTCCGTCGGATTCCAATACTCGGCTTGCCGGTTCTTCAGAAACCTGCTGGGAGTGTCCTTGGACGTCGGGATCTTCGGTGCCGGCATCGGCTCTTTCTCGCGAGAGCGACGAGGAGTGCTCTCGAGCGAAACGGAGGAATTGCTCTTGGCTGCGGATCGCGGGTTCTCCCTCTCGCCGGCGGACTCTGTGATAGTGACCTTCGTGATCAGCCTCTCTGGCCTTGACGTTGTCTCGCAAACTCGTCCGTAACATTTCGTGAATCACACGCTCACGCAAGTAGGGGGGTTCGACGGGGAACAACACTTCGACTCGCCGCATGAGGTTTCTGTCCATTAAATCCGCCGACCCGATGAAGACTTCGGGATTGCCGTTGTTCTGGAAGTAATAAATCCGGCTGTGTTCCAGGAATCGATCCACGATGGAGATGACTCGGACGTTATCGCTGACCCCGGGTAGTTGGGGGCGGAGCGAGCAGATCCCGCGGCAAAGCAAGTCGATTTGGACGCCGGCCTGGCTCGCTCGGTAGAAGGCCTTGACGATTGTGGGGTCGAGAAGGCCGTTGATCTTGGCCACGATCCGAGCTTCGTTTCCGGAATTCGCGTTCGCGATTTCCATTTCGATTTTTTCTTTGAGAAACTTTTGGAGACCGACAGGCCCCACGATGAGCTTTCGCCAGTTGGGGGCCGCACAGTACGACGTCAACTGGTTGAACAACATCGACGCATCGGAGCAAATGTCTTCGTCGCACGTCAGGTAGCCCAGGTCGGTGTAAATTCTGGCCGTCTGGGGGTGGTAATTGCCGGTGGCGAGGTGGGCGTATCGACGGATGCGATCTTCGTCGCGTCGCACCACGAGCGCGACCTTGCAATGGATTTTCAATCCGACGAGACCGAAGACGACGTGCACCCCGTGTTTTTCCAGTTCGCCAGCCCAGCGGCTATTTCGCTCCTCGTCCATCCTCGCGTGCAGTTCGATCACGACGGTGACTTGCTTGCCCTTGTCGGCGGCCAACTGCAGCGCCCGAATGATCGGAGAATCGCTGCTCGTGCGGTAGAGCGTCATTTTGATGGCGAGGACTTTGTCGTCGGTCGCAGCCGTCTCCAGGAACTCGACGATGTGGTCGAACGACTCGTACGGATGGTGAAGCAAAATGTCCTCGTTGCGAATCGCCGTCCAGATGTCTCTTGCCTCCTCGATCTCGGGCACTCGGCGTGGTTCGAACGGGGATTCCTTGAGATGTTCATATCCAGGGAGAGAACAAAGCTCAAAGAACCCGGAGAAAGCCAGCGGGCCGGGTGAGCGAAAAACATCCTGGTCGAGCAGATGCAGAGACTGTTGCAAGAACCGCGTGATTCGTTTGTTGTGCTCGAGTTCGGGGTTCACTCCTTCGGCCTGCGGTTCGTTTGCTAGTTCGGTTGTTGAGCTGGCCGCTCCGACGGTTTGCAGGCTAAGGGAGACCGGACTTCCGACGCGCCGTTTCCGGACGTTTTCCTGTATGGCTATGCGCAAGTCCTCGACTTCTTCGTCGCCGATCTCGAAGTCACTGTTGCGAGTGACCCGGAAGATCGTGTGGTGTAGCACTTCCATGTCCGGCAGCAATTCGGGCAGATTCAGGGCGATCACCGTCTCCATCGCAATGAAAACTCTTCCCTTTTCGGAGGGCAGGGGTATGAAGCGCTGGAAGACGGTCGGCAGTGGGACGATGACGAGTAACTGGTTCCAGGCGAATTCACGATTCCACTCGTTCTGCCCGACGGCCAAAGAATGGCTTTCGTCGTTTGGGCGTTTCAGAACGACGGCAAGATTGAGCGAGCCGTTCGTCGTTTGCGGGAACGGATGACGGAAGTCGACGGCGATGGGACTCAAGACGGGGAAGATTTCTTCGCGGAAGAGTTTTCGGACCCATTCGCTTTCCTCCGGCGTGAGGTCGTCGTGTCCCCGGAGGATGATGCCCTCTTTGGCCAACAGTGGGAGGAGTTCGCCGTGCAGGCATTCGTAGGCTTCGGCGACCAATTCGTGGGTGACTTGGCTGATCTTCTTCAGTTGGGTCCTGACGGGTGTTCGGTCGGCGCCGGAGCCATACATTTTCCCTTGCTCGGCTTTTTCCTTCAGGCCGCCCACGCGGACCATGTAGAACTCGTCCAGGTTCGATCCGAAGATGGCAAGGAATTTCAGACGCTCCAACAACGGAACAGTGGGATCTTGGGCTTCCTCCAACACGCGCCGGTTGAACTCGAGCCAGCTCAATTCTCGGTTGATGTAGAGTGTGGGGTCGGAAAGGTCGATTTTGTGGTCCGCCCCACCCTTGTTCTCGTTGGGTGCAGCGCCGTTGATCACCTCGCCGACTCCGTTTTTGATGTGTGCGGAAGCAACATCGGTTTCGTTCTCGGTTGCTTCCTTCGTTTCTCTCCGCTTGGCCATGCCCCTCGCTCCTTGATCGGCCTTCGTCAAAGGTCCTCGCTAGTGGTCGTTGGTGTTTGCTTGGGGTCTCTAGCGAGCCGAGCGATTGTTCAGTCAGCGACGGAATAGTAGACGCCTGAGCCCTGGACGTGAGGCAGTGTCTGAATCTCCTCGACGGCCCGCAGAAAGACTCCGGTTTGGACGACGTGGGTCATGAGAATGAGCGGGAGCGTTGTCGTTGCCTCGACGCCCGACTCGTGTTGAATGACCGACGAGATACTAATCTCGTGCTTCGCCAGTATATGCGCAACTTCGGCCAAAACACCAGGCCGATCTTCCACTTGCAGGCGCAAGCAATACTTACTCGACACCGAAGACTTGGGACGGAGCTTCACGCCGTTGGTCTTTCCCGACCAAAGTTTGAGCGTCTGGAACGTCTTTTGGGCTCGTCCGATGGCCATGTCGATGATGTCGGCGACGACGGCGCTCGCGGTCGGCATTTGCCCAGCGCCACGTCCGTAATACAGAACGTCCCCGACGGCATCGCCAACGAGTTGGATGGCATTGTAGGAGCCACGCACTTGAGCGAGAGGGGCTTCTTTTCGGAGCAGCACCGGGGCGACGTGGAGCGCGAGGTCTTCGCCTTCGAGCCACGCCTCGGCCAGGAGTTTGATGGTGTATCCGAGTTCTTTGGCGAACTGCACGTCGGCCTTGTCGACGGCGGCGATTCCGATTCGGTCGATGTCGTCGAATGGGATCGGAACGCCGAAGGCAATGTGCGAAAGGATGGCGAGTTTGTGTGCGGCATCGGTTCCGTCGACGTCGAACGTGGGGTCAGCTTCGGCATATCCCAGAGCTTGGGCGTCGGCGAGAGCTTCGTCGTAGCTTCGGCCCGATTCGGTCATCGCGGTGAGGATGTAGTTGCTCGTCCCGTTCAGAATTCCCAGGATTCCGGTGATCTGATTTGCGGCGAGATCCTGAGTGACCGCCGCAACGACGGGCACCCCGCCGGCCACTGCCGCTTCGAACGAAATGGCCCGTGTATGCTCACGGGCGGTATTGAAGACTTCTTCTCCGTGCAAGGCGAGGAGGGCTTTGTTGGCTGTGACGATGTGCTTTCCAGCGGCGAGCGATTTTAAGACGGCGTCTTTGGCCCACGTGACTCCGCCGACGACTTCGACGGCGAGTGTGATTTCCGGATCGTCGAGAACGTCTTGAAGATTCGTCGTCAGGAGTCCCCGCGGAATGTCAGCTTGTCGCGGCTTGTCGAGATCACGAACTACCACTTTCCGGAGCAACAGTTCGCGGCCAGCGCGGGCGGACAACCGCTCTCGTTGTTCCAACAGTAATTTGGCAACGCCACTCCCGACCGTTCCACATCCGATCAACCCGATTCCGTATGGTTCCATATACTCTGTTCGCTCCTTTTCGAGAGTCACCCTCGA
>CAYYUU010000501.1:0-6028 GCA_964474955.1 uncultured Alcaligenaceae bacterium
TGTTTATCCGACTGCCCCCGCGAAAAGCAACTTTCAAAATCCGTTACTTCTTGCTCCGAAAGCCCCATACTTGTTATTGAAATGAGATTCGTAGACAGGAACGTCAGGGTCACTCGCCTTTAAGAATCTTGGGGCCTTCCTTCTGGAAGAACTCGAGCCACTGGAGCGTGATTGCTTCGCCGATGGTCTTCGCCGGTCGCAATTCTTTTGGCGTCCTTCCCCAATAAAAGCCGATCCAGCCCACCGCGATTCCCTGCGATTTTCGGATGAACATGGCTAACTCTTCGGTCGAACAATTCAAAGGAAAGATTTCTTCGATCACGACCGGCTTGCCAATCGCAAAGCCCTTGAGCGTCTTCAATGCGTCGTCGATTTTTCCCGATTTCGGATAGATATGAACGCAGACGAAATCGAGATCGCCGGTAACTTTCTTGGGCACAAAGCCGGACGTCAGCCCTCGCCGGTCCAAACTCCACGGGACGAGCCCGACTGTGATGAGATGTTTTCTGTCGTGCGGACGAATTGCCGTGACGAGGCGTTTGATCCACTTCTTGGCGATTTCGTGACGTGGTCGGCCTTTGGTTTCCAACGCAATGAACTGCACGAAATGTTTCCCGGCGAACGCCCCAGCGAGCCAGTCTTTGCGTTTCTTCGGGCCGCCGGGGACAACCGGTTCGTTCATCAAGTCATAGCAAAAGATGGCAGGACTTTTCACGCAGCGCTTGGCTACGGCTTCCCAGAATCGCGCTTGGACGTTCCATCGTTCGTCCTCACTGAGTTTGTCGTACCACGCGGGCACGTCTTTTTTGTGGTAACACCCCAGACCAGTGATATCGAGATGGAGACCGAGTTTCTCGGCCAACGTAACGACCTTCGCGAGTTGCTTCAAGGATTGCTCGTTCGGGCGCTTGGCGGTTTTCATGAACTTGCCAAGCTGCAGATGGATGCGAACGACGTTGGCGCCGAGTTGTTGCATTTCCTGAAAATCGGCCGCAACACGTTCCCAGTCCTTCCCCCAATAATCTTCGAGCAAAGCCCCTTTTTCGTCGTGGTCGTAATTGAAGCCCCAGGGTATGAACTTGTTCCCGTCGGCATCCACGAAGCCCTTCTCGTCCTTGGAGACCTTGATCCACTTCAATCCTGCCCGTTGTGCAAGGACGAGTTGCGGCACACAAAACGCCAACGTTGTCGCTACCAATGAGAGCAAGAAGGTTTGACGCATCGGAAGAGGTTCCGTTGGGGGAGAAAAACAAGTGTCGCCAGAGCCAAAGACCTTTTCGCGGAGGCGTTCGGATGAATAAGTGTCGTATTTTGTAGTGTCGCCTTTCGTTCCTCGAAAGACGACACTCTCCGAAACAACAACTCAATACACGACTCTTCTTAATCCGCCCGAGCGAAGAGCACCTCTGCGACAATCGCTAAAACAACTCGCTGATTGGCGAACCGCAAGGCAACACCGGATGGGGTCGACCTGTCGTATCGATATAGCTTGCCGTCGTATCGACTCCGAGGTGTCGATAAATCGTGGCGAGAACGTCTTGCGGAACTTTCGGATTATCCTTGGGAGCTTCGCCCTTGGAATTGGTCGAGCCCACGATTCGACCACCATGAATCCCACCGCCAGCCAGCGCTACGGACATCGCTTTCGGCCAGTGGTCGCGGCCCGGTTTGTCATTGCCCTGACGCGTGTTGATTCGAGGAGTTCGTCCCATCTCGCCCCAGGCGACGACCAACGTTCGGTCGAGAAGCCCACGCAAGCGAAGATCTTCGATGAGTGCCGAATACGCCGCGTCCCACCTCGGCAGAAACGCATTCTTGAGTGACCAGAAGTTATCCTCGTGTGTGTCCCACCAACGACAATCGACTGTCACTAAGCGAACTCCGGCCTCGACAAGTCGACGGGCCAGAAGCACACGCTGTCCCCAGTTCGGGGCGTCACCACCCGCGTTGACTCGCGTCGAGCGGTATCGCGGGAAGATGCCATATCTTTCGCGGATTCGTTCCGGTTCCGAATCCAGGTCGAAGGCTTCGCGAGCTGCCGGACCGGTGATCATTTCCCACGCTTGTTGGTCGTAGGCGTCCATGGCTTCCATCGTTCTGGATCGATCAATCTCACGGTGCAAAGTGTCGAAGTCCGAGAGCAATTGACGCCGTCTCGCGATCCGACCGACAGAAACGCCGCGAGCCAGTTGCAAATTCGGGACCGAGAACGCAGTGTCGCTCGCTGGGTCGGCGAGTGTCTCGAATGGTCGATAGGCATTTCCAAGATATCCCGCGTCGGTGCCAGGAACCATCCTGGGAACCATCACGTAAGCGGGCAAAGCCGTATTTTGATGTTGCAGTTGTCGCTTCACGACCGAACCGCAACTCGGATAGAAGTTTGCCCCACCGGTCGCTTGCACGTTGCCGGACGGATAGCCCGTGAAGCAAATCAAGTCGCCGCCCGTGTGATCCGCATTGCCGTCTTCTTTTCGGTGGTGCATGCTCCGCACAATCGACCAGTGACGCATGATCGCCGCCGACTTCGGCAAGTGCTCGCATATCTGAATCCCGGTGGCAGGAGTGTTGATCGGACGAAATTCGCCGCGGTATTCGGCAGGAGCGTCCGGCTTCATGTCCCACATGTCGATGTGGCTCGGTCCGCCTCGCATCCAAAGGATAATCACCGACGTTTCGTTGGTTTGGTTTCGGCCAGTCCGTGCGTTGCTGGCCTGGGCTCGGAGAACGTCGGACAACGCAAGACCCATCGCACTCCCGGCTCCGAGCATCCCGACACGCAGAAAATCGCGACGACTAACGTGCAGAGCTTTGCGGAACTCGGAACAGCCAATAGTGTTGGGACGACTCATGAATTCTCCTGGGATGAGGTGGGAAGTTGGGGGAGTGGTGGGATTTTTCGCTATCAAATGACAAGTATACCCTGAGATCCCGACGCGAGCAAGCGGGTGTTTTCTCGAGTGTCGGCTCTTGGGATTGGAGTTGGCTTTGTTGGCAAGCCTTGAATCGCGAGCGAAGGATCTTTCTTTGGCCTTCGCTCGCGCTTCAGGCTTGTCGAAATGATTCCAAAATCCCGAGGTCGACTTTTTTGTTGGTATTCGAAGCCAACAATTCGATTATGGCATCAGGGAGACGAAATCGCTCTAATACATCCAGGACATTCCAACATTGATGGTTCTGGAATTCTGGGAGGTGAACACCATGAGAAAAACAAATCTCTTTTTGGTCGTCGGGCTGCTGCTGTTATCGAGTTCTGGCGTAACGGCGCAACCGACAACGATCAACGTCTGGCCCGGCAAAGTTCCCGGAGAAAAAGGAAAGATCGGGGAAGAAAAAGTCTTACCGCCTCGACCAAACAGCCGAAAGGTGAAACGGATCACGAACGTGACCAAACCAACGCTCACGATCTACCGCCCCAAGAAGGAAAAGGACACCGGCGCGGCCGTCGTCATTTGTCCGGGTGGCGGATATTCGATTCTCGCGTGGGATCTGGAGGGAACAGAAGTTGCCGAGTGGCTCAACTCGATTGGTGTGACGGGAATCGTCTTGAAGTACCGAGTTCCGCGCAGGCCCGATGCCCCTCGGGGAACTCCGCCGAAACAACCTCTGATGGATGCCCAACGGGCCATGAGCCTCGTGCGAAGCAAAGCGAAGGAATGGGAGATCGATCCGAACCGAATTGGCATTCTCGGCTTTTCGGCGGGCGGGCATCTCGCGGTGCACACTTCGACGAACTGGGACAAGCGGGCATACAAAGCCATCGACAAGGTCGACAAGGTAAGCTGTCGTCCCAATTTTGCAATCTTGATTTATCCTGCATACCTGACCAACCGGAAAGATCCAAAGAAACTCAATCCTGAATTCCGCGTGACGAAAAGAACGCCGCCGATGTTCTTAGCCCTTGCTGCCGACGTCCGAGTCCACGCGGCGAATAGCATTGCTCTGAGCAAAGCTCTGAAGAAACTCGGAATTGCCACGTCCCTGAACGTCTACGAAAAAGGTGGGCACGGGTTCGGACTGCGAAAGAGTGATTTCCCTTGTTCACGGTGGCCTGAGCGCTGCGAAGCGTGGTTACGAAAGCGAGGATTCTTGGGAAAGAGCGAGAAGAAAAAAGAATGAAGTTGATCGGGGTCGATTATCAGCCGCTACGCGGCTTCCAAACAAGAGACAAATTCTCTCACTCAATGGTCCGATGACACTGCCTCACCAGTCTGACGTGTCGGTCGTCCCTCCACGGAATGCTTTCATCAATATCGAAACCGAAATTCACTCCGATAGAGTTGATCTTCCATGTGGTTCTCGGTCAACGCAGCCGCGAATCCCAATCCAAAGTCAATCCTGTCGCAAACGAAGAGTCGCAACCCGACTCCGAGTGAGACGTGAGTCGTTTCGCTCGCGTTGCGTTGACCGAGGATCGGATCGCTAAACGCTCCGTCTTGGAAGACGTATCCGTTGAGTTCCAGCGTCCCCACCAACGGAACTTCCGGCAGCAGTCGATACAACACTTGGTTGACCGCGAAGTGATAGTGAAACACCGCGCCGGCAAAATCGGTGTCGCCTCCAATCGGAATCCATTCCGCGATTTGTCCTTGCAGATATCCATCTTCGTGCAACTTGATTCCGAAGATGAGCGATGGTTCGAGCGAAACGTGTCCGACACCGAGCCCTTGTTGCGTTTGCCCGATGGGAATGTATGTCCGCATCTGGAACGAAACCTGGATCAACTCGCAGTCGAATAAGAACGTTTTGATCGCGGTGTTCATGTCTGCGAACCCAGCACCGGTCGGCGCGAAGTCCGGGTTGAGGGCTCGATACGGGATCTCGACTATCACACCGGTTTTGCCGCTCGCGACCTCGGTATAAAGGTTGAGTTGGTTGTACCTGAGTCGCGGAATGGCGATTGCAGGAGGAACCGGTCGCGGTCCTCTTCCCATTCCGTCGGCCCGCGCGATGAAGAATTCCGAGCGGTCCGGAAATCGATAATTCACGCCCGAGTCCCAACGCAATCGTGTCTGGGTCACGGGTCGCGCGCACTCCACAAAGTAGGCCGAGTCAGCAATCGGAATCCACTTCCCGTCGTAACACGGATCGGGGCAACAGATGCACCGATACAACCCACACAGAAAACGCCCCGCTGCGGTTTCGTGATGGCAACACGGACTGCACGATTCTTGACCGGGAAAACATCGCACGCTACCACAACTTCCGCACGCATCAGTGAACAATCGGTTCCCAAGATGGTCTCCGGCAATTCCGCTGTGGAACGTGCTTCCGGTCCCACACGACGAACACCCCGCCTGAATCACATAGACGTCTTCCTTTGGTTCGGTCGAGATCGATGCGTTTTCCTTGTGCACGACAGGAATGACTGTCGGTGGTTCACCCGTTGCACGTTGGGCATCTGGATTCACCGTCGTCTCAAAGTCCGTGTTGGTCACAGGTTCGTTGGGAGTCTCGCTCGGAGTTTGAACGCCTTCGGGAAATGGTCCTGCGTTCTCCACTTCATAAGGAGGTGGTGGGATTGGCTCCTCGAGTTGTCGCCGTTGGTGGTTGTCCTCGGTGACAACTGGAGCAAATTCACCGAACGAAATGGTAGCCAACGGAGCTTTCGATTTCCCAGAGTTTTCCTGGCCGCAGACGTCTTGACATGCCGACAACATTACCAACAGAATCACCGGCAACACCTGCCAGTGACGCCGCAACGGTCGTGTTCTCCGCATTGCATTCATAAAACGACTCCAACCAGGTGCAACGTCGCTTTGTCGAGAACCAAGGATTCCTCGACGAGGGGCCAAGCCAGAATTTGGTGCTACACTTTCATCGGCTTTTTGCACGCCCGGACTTGAGTTATTTTCCTTGAGTCAAATCGCTTTTTTTGCGAGAGTTTTTCCCATTTCTTGCCAAGACCGTTAAACTCCGCGCCTTTCGCGACCGATATCCTCATAGAGTCGTGATGGTTCCGGCTGGAGTTATTGGTTTCCTATCGAATGATAACCGCTGACCAATTAACGAAGACGAAACAGATGAGTTT